>NZ_JAMQAU010000018.1:0-138913 GCF_023701505.1 Pseudomonas sp. SR18
GCGGCATGCCCTGGGCATTGCGACGCACCGACACGTTTTGTGCCATCCATAAGCGCAGCCACCGGCTGCCCCAGCGGGCAAGTCGCCGCCATTCGCGGATTTTTACTACATTTGCTTTCCATCAGAACGCCCCCAGAACCGTCAATTTCCGGGGATCATCGCATCCTTCGCTGGCGTGTGTCGCAGCCCTGAAACAACCTGAAAACTCCTTTTTCCCACGCCTCCTCCATCAGCTCAAAAGGTGCTCTTGTGAACCTTTTCGCGTCTCTACTTCCAGCCACCAGGCAGACCCACGCTCAGGCTGATTCAAGCTGAATGCCTGGCCCATGGCAGGCGTAGTAATCGACACATTGCGCTCCCACGCCAGCGCCATGATGCGGTCAAACGGTTCATGCCAGGCATGAAACGCCAGGTCAAAAGTACCGTTGTGGATCGGCAGCAGCCAGCGCCCCTTGAGGTCGATATGCGCTTGCAGGGTTTGTTCCGGTTGCATGTGCACGTGGGGCCAGTCAACGTTGTAAGCACCGGTTTCCATCAACGTCAGATCGAACGGGCCGTACTGCTCGCCGATGCGCTTGAAGCCATCGAAATAACCGGTGTCGCCGCTGAAAAAGATCCGCCGTGCGCCATCAATCATCACCCATGAACACCACAGGGTCTGGTTGGCATCAAACAAGCCACGCCCAGAAAAATGCTGCGCCGGCGTGGCCACAAAACGGATGCCCTCAACCTCGACCCCTTGCCACCAGTCCAGCTGGCGAACCTTGCTGGCGTCGACGCCCCACTTGACCAGAATGTCACCCACGCCGAGCGGCGCGAGAAAGTAACGGGTCTTGGCGGCCAATTGGACGACAGCCCTGCGGTCAAGATGGTCGTAATGGTTGTGGGAAAGAATCACCGCTTCCAGATCAGGCAGCGCTTCAAGACTGATCGGCGGCTGATGGAAGCGCTTGGGGCCGGCCCAACTGAACGGCGAGGCACGCTCGGCGAATACCGGATCGGTCACCCAGAACTTGCCGCGCATTTTCAGCAATACGGTGGAATGCCCCAGGCGAAACACGCTGTGATCGGGTGCCGCCAGCAGTTGCTCGCGGGTCAGCGGTCGTACCGGGATCGCCCCCACCGGCCGCGTGGTGCGTGGTTTGTTAAACAACATGTTCCAGAAGATACGCAACGTTTTGCCAAGCCCGCCGTGTTGTACAGGGGCCTCGTTGCTGAAATGCGTCTTGCCCTGCTCAGCAGGCTTGAGCGCTGCAGGCGCGCGGTCGACACGGGGTGAGTGGGTGGCCATTGCAGGTTGACTCCTAGGTCCGCGCATAAATTACACTGCACAGTGTAGTTTCAAGATTGCAACAAAACCGGGAGCAAGTAAACTACCGAGTGTAATTTTCCTTCAAGAGCCGAGCGCCATCCATGACTGCCCCTCAACGCCTCACTGACCGCAAACGCCAAGCCATCGTGGCGGCGGCCATCGCTGAGTTTCGCGATAACGGTTTCGAGGTCACCAGCATGGACAAGATCGCCGCCACCGCCGGGGTTTCCAAGCGCACGGTGTACAACCATTTTCCCAGCAAGGAAGAGTTGTTCGCCGAAATTCTTCACCAGCTCTGGGCGAGCAGCGTCGCCCAACTCGATGTCTGCTACGCCAGCGACCGCCCGCTGCGTGAGCAATTACGCGGATTGCTGGAGGCAAAGATGAAGATGATGGCGGACGCCAACTTCCTTGACCTCGCCCGAGTCGCCATCGCCGCCACCATCCATTCGCCGGAACGTGCGCAAGACATGGTCACCCGCCTGAGCCAGCGCGAAGAAGGCTTCACCCATTGGGTACGCGCCGCCCAGGAAGACGGCCGCCTCTCCTGTACCGACCCGGCGTTTGCCGCGCACCAGATCCAGAGCCTGCTCAAAGCCTTCGCGTTCTGGCCGCAGATCACCCTCGGCCAGCCGACACTGGATGTCGAGAACCAGGCCCGTGTGATCGAGTCCGCCATTGACCTGTTCCTGGCTGGCTACGAAGTCAGGCCCATGCCTGCACCGTAATGCCTGTTGCCTAAGCGACACTTATGGTCGTTTTTGACGCTTTCGCCCTCTGTTTTGCGTAAATGGCCTGGAAGGCCACTGATTATTCCCACGGGAATAACTGACAATATTCATAAGCCTTTTCCGATCAACGGTTCATCCAGTGAACGGGCGCCGCCGTATAGGTATAAAAAGCAGCTCACCCAGGATTTTATGGAAAACAGACAAGGCAAGGGTCTCTCGTTTGCCAAGCGCATCTACAGGCCCAGGATCATCGGCTCTGCCCTGTGCAGCATCAGTGTGATCGCCGTCTTATATCCAATGACTGCGCCTGGGTGGATCTGGGCAGCGCTGCTGGTCAATGGTTTCGTCTGGCCGCACCTGGCGTATCAACTGGCAACCCGTGCCAAAGTCCCCTACGACGCCGAACAACGCAACTTAGTGTATGACGCTTTATTCAGTGGTTTCTGGGCTGCGACGTTGCAGTTCGCGCCCCTGACCACCGTGACGTTGCTGTCGATGGTGTCCATGAACAACGTCGCCGCCGGCGGCAAACGCCTGCTGATACGTGGCGCACTGGCCCAACTGCTGGGTGCCGGGGTCGCGGTATTGCTGTTTGGCCTGCACTTCAACCCCGGCGTCAGCCTGGCTCAGGTCTACGCGTGCCTGCCGATGCTGACGTTCTACCCCATGTCCATCGGCATGATCTGCTATCAATTGGCGATCAAACTATCCGACCACAAGCGCGCCCTCAGTGCCTTGAGCCGTATCGACAGCCTCACGGGGTTGCTCAATCACGGCTCCTGGAAAGACTTGCTGCACCTCAAGTTCCATAAGTGCCAGCAACAACACACCCATGCCACGATCGCGCTGATCGATATCGATCATTTCAAACAGATCAACGACACCCATGGGCATATTGTCGGCGACGCCGTATTGCGCCAATTGAGCCTGGAATTAAGGCGCAACCTGCGGGAAAACGACTTGGCTGGGCGTTACGGGGGCGATGAGTTCTGTGTGATTCTTCCGCAAATGACCCAGCACGAAGCCGCACGGGTCATGGAACGCATGCGCGAAACGTTCAGCAACTATCGCGCTCCGAACATCCCCGAGCTGCGCGTGAGCCTGAGCATCGGCCTGGCGGACTTCCAGCCCTCTTTCAAGGACGCGGCCATGTGGCTGAACGCGGCGGACCGGGCGCTTTATGCAGCGAAAGATACCGGGCGTAACCGGGTGAATATGAGCGACGAAAGAGTGGCTTATTCGGCCTGATACCCCCCGCAGAGATAGCACAGAGCCACCATTTGTCGCCTACCCAAAAAAGGTCCTGCCCTTGGGGCGAACTTCTTGTCAGGCTGATCACTCTGAACACCTTGTTCCAACTCCCTCTGTCGGCATCAGGAAGCCGACAATGAGCACGTCAACCGTAGGCCAGGCGCCGAACGGGGCAAGCGCCCAGACATGGAAAACCCCCGATGCTGCCTGCCCGAGCCCCAACCATGCTATTCAACGCCCATAAAAAAACCATCAACACCCTGCAACACACGGTGGCCCATCAGGCCAGCATGCTCGATGCCATCGAACGGTCCATGGCGGTGATCGAATTCGACCCGCAAGGCAATGTGCTGCGGGCCAATGACAACTTCCTCAAATCCATGGGTTATCGCGCCGAGCAGGTGATGGGGCAGCCCCATCGAATGTTCTGCACACCAGCGTTCGCCCGCAGCGCCGAGTATCAACAGCTGTGGGCGAACCTGCGCAATGGCCAATTTCAATCCGGTACATTCGAGCGCCAGGCGAGCAATGGTGAATCGGTGTGGCTGGAAGCCAGCTACAACCCGGTACGGGATGAAGCAGGCCAGGTGATCAAGGTGGTGAAGTTCGCCATGGACGTGACCCCGCGTCTGCAAGCCGAGAGCGAGGCCAACGGCAAATTGGCGGCGATCGGCCGGGCCATGGCGGTGATCGAGTTCAACCTCGACGGCACCATCATCACCGCCAACGCCAACTTCCTGCAGCGCATGGGCTATAGCCTCGCGCAAATCCAGGGCAAGCATCATCGGCTGTTCTGTACACAGGAGCTGGCCAGCAGCCCGGCCTACAGCGAGTTCTGGCAGCGCCTCAACCAAGGCGAATTGTTCAGCGGCGAATTCGAGCGCGTCGATAAAAACGGCCGGACAGTATGGCTGGAAGCCAACTACAACCCGGTGTATGACGCCAGCGGACGTCTGTGCAAAGTGGTCAAATTCGCCTCGGACGTGACCGCCAAGGTGCAGCAACATGCCGCCGATGCAGCGAGCGCTTCCCAGGCGTATCACATTTCCTTGAACACCCAGGACATCGCGGAAAAAGGCGCCGAGGTGATTCAGCAAAGTGCCAGCGGCATGCGCGAAATAGCCGCCGACATTGACGGATCATCGCAACTGATCGCCAAGCTGGGTGAGCGTTCGCAGCAGATCACCACCATCGTCAACACCATTCGTGGCATTGCCGACCAGACCAACCTGCTGGCGCTCAACGCAGCCATCGAGGCCGCGCGCGCAGGTGAGCAAGGGCGTGGGTTTGCCGTGGTGGCCGATGAAGTTCGGCAACTGGCGGCGCGCACCAGTGGTTCGACAGCAGAAATTTCCAGCATGATCGCGATGATCCAGGACGAAACCCGCCAGGCCATCGATAGCATGGACGGCACCCGCGACCGCGCAGCCCAAGGCGTGGACTTGGCCAACCGCGCCGGCACCGTGATCCTGCAAATTCGCCAAGGCACTAACGAGGCGTTACAGGCGGTGAGTGCGTTTGCCAATGACCGTGGCGGCCGCTAAGCAGGGCTTGGGTCATTCGCTCGAAAGCCGGACGTGCGAAATGCATGAGCAGCTCGTACGAAAAACCTAACGACTCGGCAGTCGCACATGCCGGCCCAACTCATCGAATAACGTCACCACCGAGCGCAATGCGCGGCAATCGGGACGCGTGAGCAACCACAGCGCGGTGTCATGCCCTGCCAGTGCAGGGCCCAGCGGTTGCAGTCCGTCATCCAGTAGAAAATCCGGCAACGCCGCCACACCCAGTCCCGCCCGTACCAGTTCGGTCACCGACAACATGCTGTTGCAGCGATAACCGGGCCGCACGCCCGGCAAGTGTTCGCGGCGCCAGGCGACGGTGGGGTGGTCGGGCAGGAAGTCATCCGGTGCGATCCACGCCAGGTCTGCCAGCTCACGGCCTGTATGGCGGCGGGCATAGTCGGAGCTCGCACAGACTTGGTACGACACGGTGCCAAGGCAACGTCCTACCAGATGCTCCGGCGGTGTCTTGGTCAGGCGTATGGCGATATCCGCGTCGCGGCGGCTGAGGTTGGCAAAATCATTGGAGGTGCTCAGTTCCAGGATCAGCGCCGGGTAGTCCGGCATGAACTGCGCCAACGCCGGCAGCAGCAAGCCTTGCAGCACTGAGTCGGTACAGGTCAGGCGCACCGTGCCGCTGATCACTTCGCCGCCCTGCTCCACTCCGATACGCGCCGCTTCCAGAGCCAGCTCTGCGCGCTCTGCCTGCTGTGCCAGGTTGCTGGCCAGGCTGGTGGGCAGGTAACCGGCGCGGCTCTTTTCAAACAATGTCTGGCCCAGTGCCGCCTCCAGGCGCCGTATCGCACGGAACACGGTGGACACATCCACCCGCAGCAGCGCCGCCGCCCGCGCCAGAGAGCCGCCGCGCACCAGGGCGAGGATCAGCGAGAGATCGGGGTAATCCATTGAATAGTGCGTCGGTGCATTAAGCATATGGGCAAACGCCAATATTGATTGCGTGGACGCCAATCTATAGTGCGCCTCAGCCCCCAACAAGCCATGGAACGCACACGATGAAAGCCAACGCCCTACGCCTCGCCTTGATTGGCGATTACAACCCGGACGTCACCGCGCACCAGGCGATCCCCGTGGCCCTGCAACGGGCGGCTGACATTCTCGGCCTCACGCTTCATATGCAATGGCTCGACACCGACACCCTGCCCGAACCCCTGCACGACTTCGACGGTTTCTGGTGCGTACCGGCCACCCCTTACCGGGATACCGACGGCGCACTGCGGGCCATCCGCTTTGCCCGCGAGCAGCGCCGCCCTTTCCTTGGCACCTGCGGTGGTTTTCAACATGCGCTGCTGGAATATGCCCGCAATGTGCTGGGCTGGGTCGACGCCGAACACGGCGAAATGGTCCCCAACGCAAAACGCGCCGTGATCACACCCTTGACCTGCGCATTGGTGGAAGCCACCGACACCGTACGTTTAGTGCCTTACACGCGCATCGCCGACGCCTACGGCACCCATGATCTTGAAGAAGGATATCGCTGCCGCTATGGGATGAACCCCGAATTTGCCAGCGCGTTGCTGGAGGGCGATCTGATCGCCAGCGGCCACGACAGCGCAGGCGACCTGCGTGCGGTGGAATTGCTCGACCATCCGTTCTTCGTCGCCACCCTGTTCCAGCCAGAACGCGCAGCGCTCAAGGGCATCACACCACCCTTGGCACTCGCGCTGCTCAAGGCCTGCCAGGAGCAATCGGCATGATCGCCAAGACTCCCGCGGTGCCTTACTACGCGGTCATTTTCAGCTCATTGCGCACCGACGGCGATCACGGCTACGGCGAGGCCGCCACACGCATGCTGGAACTGGCGCGGCAACAACCTGGTTTTCTCGGCGTGGAGTCGGCGCGGGAAGATGGCCTGGGGATTACGGTGTCGTACTGGAGCAGCGAAGCGGCGATCCTGGCGTGGAAGCAGCAGGCCGAGCACCGCGACGTGCGCGAGCAGGGCCGCGCCACCTGGTACTCGGCGTTTCAGACACGGGTGTGCAAGGTGGAGCGGGCCTACGGTTTTGAAGCGAACTAGCTCACCAGACTGCGCAACGCACTGATCTGTGGAATCTCCACCCGGCGCATATATACCCGCAGCGGCTCAGTGATATTGATGCGGTCGTCGATGTTCTGGTCCAACAGCAACTGGATGCGTTCACGGGAGAGGGTCATGGTCTGCTCGGGGGCAGGCAGCCAGACAAATTCGGCGGTAGGAATGATGCCGTCATCGGCCACGTCCATGCCGAAAGAGTCTTCGCTGAAACGTACGATGTACTGGCCGGTCTTGCGGTTGAGGCCCACAAACCCGTGGAGTTGGTCGGCGGCCTGGCAGATAAGCTCGGAAGTGATGCGCATGGTAAACCTCACTGAAAAGTCCCACAGGGACTGGAAAGATGGTTTACACGCGTGGCGGAAAGTACTGCCCTCTAGCGGGGCGGCTGCGTTCAAGAGTACTGCAATGCCTGGCAAAACAACCGAGAAAATTGACGGGTACGCACGTTAATGTCGGTTTGGTGATAGCGCCTTTCGCAATCAATTGTTAAAAAGGAGGCCTTCTCAAAGCTACCTCCACGAAAGGACTTCGCATATGCCTGTCACGTTTACCAAGAGCGCCTTGCTGCTGGCCCTGATGCTCGGCCTTGGCCAGGCGCAGGCTGCCGACCCGATCAGCCCGGCTGAATTGGCAACTAACGAAGGCATTCCCTACCCTGCCGTGATCGCACACCGAGGCGCCTCATACGACGCGCCAGAGTCCACCGCCGCTGCCTACAAGGTCGCACGCGACCTGGGTGCCGACTACCTGGAACTGGACCTGCAGCGCA
Source organism: Pseudomonas sp. SR18 (assembly GCF_023701505.1). Classification (NCBI taxonomy): domain Bacteria; kingdom Pseudomonadati; phylum Pseudomonadota; class Gammaproteobacteria; order Pseudomonadales; family Pseudomonadaceae; genus Pseudomonas; species Pseudomonas sp. SR18. Next base: position 7,679 of record NZ_JAMQAU010000018.1, read on the forward strand.
GCAAGGACGGCGTGCTGTTCGCCCTGCACGACAACAACCTGCAGCGCACCACCGACGTGGCCACCAAGTTCCCTGAGCGCAAAGACGCGCCGGCCAACGAATTCACTTGGAAAGAACTGCAAAGCCTCGACGCCGGCAGTTGGTTCAACGCTGCTTACCCGGACCGTGCACGCCCAGGTTTCGTCGGCCTGAAGATCCTGAGCCTGGACGACATCATCAAGATCGCCGAAGGCAACCCGCAGCACAAACCCGGCCTGTACATCGAGACCAAGGAGCCCAAGCAGTTCCCGGGCATCGAAGCCGACCTGAAAAACAAGTTGCTGGATAAAGGCTGGTTGAGTTCCGCCGGTTCCAAACTGGGCAAGAGCAACACCGGCGTCGGCCAGGGCAAGGGCCGCGTCGTGCTGCAAACCTTCGAGACCGCCAGCCTCAAAGAGCTGCAGCAAGAAATGCCGAACACCCCGAAGATCCTGCTGTTGTGGGTGGGTGAAGGCAGCATCGAGCCGAAATCCAAGCAGACCTTCGCCGAATCCGGCGAGCCGACCAAGGCCGCCTACTACGCCAAGCAAGAGCCGAAAGACGCCGCCGAGTTCGAAAAGTGGGTCGACGAAGCCAAGAGCCTCGGCGCCATCGGCACTGGCCCTTCGGCCGAGCTGACCGACCACGGCGACCAGAGCTATTCGGACCTGGTGAAGCCCGAAATGAACAAGCTGACCCACGACAAAGGCCTGCTGGTGCATGTGTACACCGTGGATGAGCCGGTGGATTTCGAGAAAGTGATGAAAGCCGGCGTCGACGGCATCTTCACTAACCGCGCCGCCGAACTGCTGAAGTTCTACAAGCGCTGGCCTTCGTCCAGCGTGCAGGATTTGCTCAACGACCATAAGTACTGAGTGAAGCCCGAATGGTCAGGCCGCCTGTGGTTGGGGCCTGACTACGGCCTGATCATCGGCGAGCTGGGGCGCACCGCGCCCCATGCGCACTACGCCCATCAGTTGATGCAGTGCTTGGGCGAGCCCATCACGGTCAGCCTGGAGGGGCAAGTCATCACGGCCCATCGCCTGCTGATTACTTCGCGACAAACCCACGCCATTCTCGATACACACGGTGAAGTGAGCGTGTTGTATGCCGAACCTGCAGTCTTTGAGATCGCCGCCTTGCAGCACCTGTCGAGCGCTGGCGATTTGTCCCTGACAGCCGTGCAGCAGCTCCCCAGGCGCCAGCTTGTCGACCCTCGCCTGGAACGCGCCCTCAGTGCGCTTGATCAGCGCCTCACCGGCAAAGTGTCGGCCCAGGCACTCGCCGAGGTGGCGCACCTGTCATTGAGCCAGCTGGAGCGGCTGTTCACCGATCAACTCGGGCTGCCCGTACGCCGCCTGGTGCTGTGGCGGCGATTACGTGTCGCGCTGCAATGGGCCCTCGCCGGCAGCACACTGACCGAGGCCGCCCACGCTGCGGGCTTTGCCGATTCGGCGCACTTTTCGCGGACCATGAAGCAGTTGTTCGGCGTGACGGCCGCTGCGTCGTTACGTCAGCTGGAGGTGCAACTGCTAGCGTAGATCGTCGGGCAGCGGCGGTTCCTTGCCCACGCGTACCGGCACAAATGGATCACGCAGTTGCGCCCCATACGCCACGGGAAAATCCGGCCGGCTGCCGATGCCCAAATCCCCAGGCCCCATGCGATAACCCTCGCGATAAAACGCGGTGCCCAGCAGCCAATCCCACAGGTTGAAAAACAGCCCGAAATTCACGTCGCCGGCACGGCCGTATTTCATATGATGAAACCGATGCACCGGCGCCCAGGCGAACACCCAGCGCAACGGTCCCAGGCGCATATCGACATTGGAGTGCTGCAACAGCAATTGAATGCCGATGGCCAGGGCCAGCAACTGCGCCACCTCCAGCGGGATCCCCAGCAGGATCAACGGCAGCAGGCCTGCCGTGGCTTCCAGCATCTGGTGCAACGGATGCTTCATCAACCCGTTGAACCCATAGAGCCGCTGCACGCTGTGGTGCACGGCATGCAAGCGCCACAGCGGCGCTATGCGGTGGCTGGCGTAATGCATCAAGGTGATGCCTGCATCGGCGAGGACGATGGCCAGCAGCAATTGCTCCCACAATGGCCAGCCACGCGGCCAAATCCTGTCGAACGCCAGCAACGCCGTAAGCCCCGGCAGGACCAGCAAGCCGAGGACGTTCAGGCCTTCATTGACACAGGCATGCACGCTGTCTCGCCAGCGATCACCCAGGCTGCGATTCCACTGCGGCTCGTAGGGCAACCACTGCTCCATGGCAAATGACACCACCACCGCCGTCGCAAACACCAGCACCAGCCAGTCTGGCTGCGCGAGTGCCCAGCCGATAAACCCTGTCCAGAACACAGGCGCATAGATCCCGCTCACTAACTGCTTCATCCGAGTCTCCCATCATGTGAGCCCTCAGCATGAAATTTTCCGCGTTGCTCGAATTGAACGAACTGCGCAACTGCTTGAACTAATTAAGGGTGAATTAAGTTGCGACGATTAATCTGAACCCACTTAAACAGCTCACCCAAGAAGGACACACCATGAAAACCTTGACCACTTTGTTCGCCGCCACTGCCCTGACCCTGACTGCCGGCCTGGCCCAGGCAGATGTTCGTCCGGATCATATTGAAGGCCTGGTCAAATCCGGCGCAGTGATGTCTTTCGAAAAGCTCAACGCCGCTGCCGTAGCCACTCACCCTGGCGCGACGATTACCGACACTGAACTGGACAACAAACACGGTGCAGCCAATCAATATGTCTACGAAGTCGACCTGACTGACACCGCTGGCAAGCGGTTTGAAGTCAAGCTCGACGCCAAGACCGGCGCCGTACTGGAAAACAAACAAGACACCTGAGTTGAATCCCCCAAAACCGCGCCACCTTAGGGTGGCGCGGTTTTTTTGTGGGCGCTCGTCGGCAATGTCCGAGAAAAGCGTGGCCGCGATGAATCAAATTTCCCCTACTCAATTCCAGGTCGTTAGACTTCCCAGCATCAGCCAGGGCATTACGCCATTGCGCAGCACAACGAGATCACGCCATGGAGCAAAAAGCCGCCGACATTGCCACCATCGGCCGAATCAGTGCTGTACCCGCAATGCTCCAAGTGATCAGCGACATGACTGGCCTGCGCTTTGCCGCTGTTGCGCGGGTGACCGACGACACCTGGACCGCCTGCGCCGTGTTCGACCAGCTGGACTTCGGCCTCGGCGTCGGCGGCGAGCTGGACCTCACCACGACCATCTGCCACGAGATTCGCGGTTCCCACATTTCCGTGGTGATCGACAAGGCCAGCGAAGACCCGATCTACCACGACCACCACACCCCGCGTCTCTACCAGTTTGAAAGCTATATCTCGGTGCCGGTGTTCCGCACCGACGGGCGTTTTTTCGGCACCATTTGTGCACTCGATCCCAAGCCGGCGCCATTGCGCAGCAGCACGATCCAATCGACCATGGAATCCTTCGCCCGTGTGTTGTCGTTGCAGATCGAAGCCGAGGAAAACCAGCAACAAACGGAAGCCGATCTGCAGGAAGAACGCAGCACCGCCGAACTGCGCGAGCAGTTCATCGCCGTGCTCGGGCACGACCTGCGCAACCCGCTGTTCGCGATCAATTTCAGCGCCGAGCGGCTGCTGCGCAAACACCCGCACCCCGCCACGGACACGCTCATACGTCACATCCTCACCAGCGGGCGCCGCGCTGCACAATTGGTCGAGGACGTGCTGGATTTTGCGCGGGGCCGAATGGGCAACGGCATCCCGCTGAGCATCACCGACTGCCAGGATCTGCAGGCGGCGTTGCTTCATGTGGTTTCAGAAGTGCAAAGCGCACACCCGCAACGCGAGGTTCGGGCCGATATCGGCGATCTTCAGGGCGTCAAAGGCGACCGGGATCGGTTGGCGCAATTGCTCTCTAACCTGGTTGCCAATGCGCTCCATCACGGCAGCCCTGATGGCCCTGTGGAAGTCAGCGCAAAGGTCGAGCACGATCGGTTCGAGCTGACGGTGAAGAACGCTGGACAGATCAACGATCAGGCCCTGCCCCGGCTGTTTCAACCTTACTCACGCCCCACCTCAAACGCGCCCCAAGCCGGGCTCGGCCTGGGGTTGTATATCGTCAAGCAGATTGCCGATGCCCATGGCGGTCACCTGAGCGTGACCACCCACGCCCTGCAAGGCACCGTTTTTATCTTCAGCCTGCCGACCGCCTGATCAGCCACCCAAGCGCTCCGTCACTTCATTCAACTCTGCGGACAAGCCACGCAAGTTCTGACTCGCCGCCTCAGTACGTCGCACGTTGTCGAGGTTAGCCGTGGCTACCGTGGTGATCTGCGTGATATTGCGCGAGATATCCTCGGCCACCGAGGTCTGCTCCTCTGCCGCCGTCGCGATCTGACGGTTCATATCGCGAATCGCTTCCACCGCCTGGGTGATGTGCGCAAGCATCGCACCGGCCTGGGTGACTTTCTCCACGCTCTCGTCGCTGCACGACTGGCCGCTGACAATCGCCTCGGCCGCATCCACCGCGCCGGTTTGCACCGCCTGGATGATCTGGTTGATCTCGATGATTGACGCAGCCGTGCGTTGCGCCAGGCTGCGTACCTCATCGGCCACCACCGCAAAACCCCGGCCCGCCTCGCCGGCGCGTGCCGCCTCGATCGCCGCGTTCAACGCCAGCAAGTTGGTCTGTTCGGCGATGCCGCGAATCACTTCCAGCACCTTGCCGATGCGTACGCTATCGGTTTCCAGGCGGCGGATGATGGTGCCGGTATTGAGGATTTCATTGCGCATCTGGCCGATGGTGGCAATGGTCACTTGCATCACTTCGCCGCCTTCGCGGGCCGAATGATTTGCCTCGTCGGCGGCACGTGAGGCGCTGGCGGCGTGGTGCGCCACTTCCTGGGCGGTGGCCGACATTTCGGTCATGGCCGTGGCCACTTGATCGGTGCGGTTGAATTGTTCCTGGGTGCCGGTTGCCATCTGTCCGGCGATTGCATTCAACTCGCCGCTGGCGCTGACCAGGTCGGTGGCGCTGCGCTGCACGCGGCTGAAGGTTTCGGCGAGGAAGTCCCGCAACGTATTCGCGGCGGCGGCCAGATGGCCCAGTTCGTCCTGGCGGCGGCTGGCCACGCGCTCAGCAAAGCGGCCGTGGCTGAGTTGGGTCACGTAGTCGATCAAGCCACGGATCGGCAGGATCAGGTTGCGGTTGATCAACCACAGGCTGAACAGGCCGATCAACGCGCCGGACAGCAACATGATCGCCAGGCCCACCATTACGGTGCGCTCGGCATAGGCAGTGATGGTCTGAGATTGCTGGCTGCCTTGGGCCCGCAGGTCGCTGACCAGGGCACTCATTTGCTCACTGGCGGCGCGGTCCACGCCTTTGACTGCCGTGTCGCCGACCGTTGCATCCCCGCCCGCCGCCACATAGGCATCGCGGCCTTTCTGATAGGCCACGCCCAGTTGCTGATGCTCCTGGCGCAGGGTTTCGATGCGTCGGCTCAACGGCGCGTCACTGCTGGTCTGGGCCACCAAGCGTGCGAGGATACCTTGCACATCACGCTGGCGGTCCTGGAACTGGCCCCAGTACTTCTCCATATCCTGAGGCTGTTTGCCGCGCAGCAGCACGTTTTTCCATTCCTGCACCTGCACCTTGAACTGCAGGTTGGCTTCGTCGATCAGTTGCGAAGTGAGCAACGGCCCGTCAATCAAACTGCGGTAACTCTGCACCCCGTTGGAGAGGAAGTTGAAACAGGCCAGGGCGATCAACAATATCGCCAGCAAGCTGCCGCCGAGCAGCGACAGGATTTGTGCTCTCAAGGAGGTTCGCAAAACATTCATCGGGAAAGCCTCGATACAAGTAAGTAGCGCATGCACGCCTTGACCGCCGTGTCGACAAAGACACCGCTCATCCCTGACGGTTGTTAATGCGCTGAATCGGCCGGAATAGAGGCTTCTTGAAGGGTTTTCGACAACCGGTCAATAAAATGTCACCAAAGCGAAATAAACAGAAAGATGTCATAAAACTGTCAAACAACCCTGTAATGATTCGCCACGCGACCTGTGAAATGTCCTACAGGCCTTTTCTCTGCGAGCCTCCATGAACCACAGCCTCGACCACAGCCATCAGGACTCCGATCTGTTTGGCTTGCTTTACGGTTTTCGTTTTCGCCCAGGCGTCAAGGGCGAGCAGATTGATTCCGCCGCTGCCCTGGCGGCATTGAAGCAACCGCAAGACCCGGACGAGTTTTTGTGGCTGCACCTGAACCTGGCCCACGCCGCCTGTGAACGCTGGATGCAGGCGCACTTGGAACTGCCGGAAGAGTTTTTCGAGGCCTTGCACGAGGGCTCGCGCTCCACGCGCATCGAACACGTCGACTCGGCCCTGCTGGCGGTGGTCAACGATGTGGTGTTCAACTTCAGCAGCATGGTCTCGTCGGATATTTCCACGCTGTGGGTGTGCGCCCGCAGCCGTCTGTTGATCAGCGCACGTTTGCAACCGCTGCACTCGGTGGACAAGCTGCGTTCGTCGGTGAAGGCCGGCGAACACTTTCGCTCGCCGCTGGAATTGTTGGTGCATTTACTGCGCGATCAGGGCGAAGTGCTGACGCAGATCGTGCGCAAGACCAGCATCAGCGTCGACCATATCGAAGACCAGTTGCTCTCCTCGCGCCTGTCCACCAACCGCGCCGAACTCGGTGCCGCGCGCCGGGTGTTGGTGCGCCTGCAACGCCTGCTGGCGCTGGAGCCGGGCTCATTGCTGCGCCTGCTCAACCGCCCGCCACAATGGCTGCAAAAAGAAGACGTGAAGGAGTTGCGCAAATCCACCGAGGAGTTTGCGCTGATCATCAACGACCTGATGGCCCTGGGCGAACGGATCAAACTGTTGCAGGAAGAGATCGCCGCCAACCTCAACGAGCAAAGCAGCCGCACGCTGTTCACCCTGACGGTGGTGACGGTGCTGGCGCTGCCGATCAACATCATCGCCGGTTTTTTTGGCATGAACGTGGGCGGTGTGCCACTTTCCCAGGACCCGGAGGGGTTCTGGATACTGGTGGCATTGGTGGCGACGTTTACCTTGATTGCCGGGCGCTGGGCGTTCCGAAAATTTTCAAATTGAAATGCCAGTGATTGTGGGAGGGGACTTGCCCCTCCCACATTCTGACCTGCAGTGTCAGTAGACCAATGGCCAATCCAATGACCTAAACACTGACCTGTGGCAGCACCTCTGTAACATTCTGCAATGACTATGAACGACATCCTTCATTACCTGGATGCTCCTGCATGGCTACCCCTTCCCTGACCGCCTCACACACCGAACCCAAACCCAGGCTGGACAAGAAGCCCGGCCTGGTCACCGTGATCATTTTCTTCGCCGTGCTCGCCATGGGCCTGTTGTTCACCGCCTACAGCCTGATGCAGGACATGCACGAACTGGGCACGGTGGTCACCACCTGGACGCCGTTCCTGCTGCTGGGCGTGGCGTTGTTGATCGCCCTGGGGTTCGAGTTCGTCAATGGTTTCCACGACACCGCCAACGCGGTGGCGACAGTGATCTACACCCACTCGCTGCCGCCGCATTTCGCGGTGGTCTGGTCGGGCTTCTTCAATTTCCTCGGCGTGCTGCTTTCCAGCGGCGCGGTAGCGTTTGGCATCATTGCGTTGCTGCCGGTAGAGCTGATTTTGCAAGTGGGTTCATCGGCGGGTTTCTCCATGATCTTCGCGCTGTTGATCGCTGCAATCCTGTGGAACCTCGGCACCTGGTGGCTGGGCTTGCCGGCCTCGTCCTCCCATACGCTGATCGGTTCGATCATCGGCGTCGGCGTGGCGAATGCCTTGATGCACGGGCGTGACGGCACCAGCGGGGTGGATTGGGCCCAGGCGACCAAGATTGGCTACGCATTGCTGCTGTCGCCGCTGATTGGCTTCGCGTTTGCGGCCTTGTTGCTGCTGGCCCTGCGCGCCTTTGTGAAAAACCGCTCGTTGTACAAAGCGCCCAAAGGGGACACTCCGCCGCCGTGGTGGATTCGCGGCATGCTGATCGCCACCTGCACCGGCGTGTCGTTCGCCCATGGTTCCAACGATGGCCAAAAAGGCATGGGCCTGATCATGCTGATCCTGGTCGGCACATTGCCAATGGCCTACGCGCTGAACCGCACCATGCCCGCAGAGCAGTCGTTGCAATTCGCGGCGGTGGCCGAAGTGACCCAGGCCGCCCTGCTGAAAACCGCGCCGCAGACGTTGCCGGGCGACCCGCGTCCGATCCTGTCGACCTACGTGCGCACCAAGGACGCCACGCCGGAACTGGTACCGGCCCTCGCCTCGCTCACCCGGCATATCGGTGAAGAAGTCAAAGGCTACGGCTCACTGGCCAAAGTCCCCGCCGAAGCGGTCGGCAACGTGCGTAATGACATGTACCTGACCAGCGAAACCATTCGCCTGATGGACAAGGGCAAGGTCGGCAACTTCGACGCCGACACCCAAGACAAGCTGCAACTGTTCAAGCAACAGATCGACAACGCCACGCGTTTTATTCCGCTGTGGGTGAAGATCGCCGTGGCCATCGCGCTTGGCCTGGGCACTATGGTGGGCTGGAAGCGCATCGTCGTGACGGTGGGTGAGAAGATCGGCAAGACCCACATGACCTATGCCCAGGGTGCCGCGGCGGAAACGGTGGCCATGCTGACCATCGGCGCGGCGGATATGTATGGCTTGCCGGTATCGACAACCCATGTGCTGTCATCGGGTGTCGCGGGGACCATGGTGGCCAATGGCAGTGGATTGCAGATGCGGACTATCCGCAATTTGGCGATGGCGTGGGTGTTGACGTTACCAGCGGCGATTGTGCTTTCAGGCAGCCTCTACTGGCTGTTCACCAAACTCTTCTGACCCAACAAAAATCCAGATGTGGGAGGGGCAAGCCCCTCCCACATTTTCAGCCTGCGAACAAACCAGCCATCGCCTTCAGCCGCTTCTTGTAGATACGCCGCGCCTCCAGGGCCTCCTCCAACGTCACCGCCACAAACCCCGCCCGCTGGTTCGGTTGCATCTGCCCGATCAAATCCAGATCCGCACTGATCACCGTGCCGATCATCGCGTAGCCACCGCCCGACACGGCGTCCCGATGCAGCACAATCGGCTCCAACCCCGCCGGCACCTGGATCGAGCCGATGGGGTAGCAACTGTCGACGATATTCGACGGATCCGAGCCCGCGCCAAACGGCTGCTCCCTTGGTTCAAAACTCAACGCGCTGCCACCCTTGAAGCGATAGCCGATGCGGTCCGCCTCGGAGCCCACGGTCCAGGGCTCGGCAAAAAAGCTGCTTTTGGCGGCTGCGCTCAGACGCTCGTAATACAGGCCAGGCACGACGCGCAGGGTGATATCGCCGCCCACCGAGCGGCGCAAGGCCATGGGCAGACTGTTGCCTGCCCTTCCCTGCCCACACGCCTTGCCGATAGGCAGCTCATCGCCCTCCTGCAAGCGCCGACCGTGAAACCCACCGAGCGCGCCGAGGGTGTAAGTGGAGCGACTGCCAAGCACCACCGGTACATCAATGCCGCCGGCCACCGCCAGGTATGTCCGCGCGCCGGCCTTGGGGAATTCGAAACGCAGCACTTGCCCGGCACGCACCTGGAACGCGGTGTCCTGATGCACCACTTCACCGTCCAGGCGCGGCGACATGAGGGCGCCGCTGAGCGCTACCAACGCGTCCTGCTGGAACGCCAATTCAGGCCCGATCAACGTGCACTCCAGGCCCGCCGCACCAACCGGATTGCCCACCAGATGGTTGGCCGCGCTGAGCGCGTACTGGTCCAGTGCGCCCGACGGCGGGATGCCCAAGTGGTAATAGCCTTCGCGGCCAAGGTCCTGCACGGAGGTGGCGAGGCCGGGTTTGAGGACTTTGATCATGCCAGCGCCTCCTGCAGGGTTTTCGGATAGCCAACCGGGTCGGCGAGAAAGGCGTCGAGGGAAAATTCCACCGGGCGGATGCGCAGGTCGAAACGTCCTGCGTCCACCTCGGCGACGGCCTGGTCGTAGGCATCACGTTCTATAGGCTTGAACTGCACGATGTCGCCGGGGCGAAAGAACACCATGTGTTCCTTGAGGTAGGCCAACTGCTGCGCCGGGTCGTAGATCGGCGCCGGGGTCACACCGAACATCTGGTAACCGCCCGCGCCGCGCACCGAGTAGATACAGCCAAAGCAGCCGCCGTGGCCGAGGGTGAGTTTCGGCGTGTCGGTGCGCGGGCGCAGGTATTTGGGCACCTGCAACTGCCGTTCACGTTCGACCATCTGGAACATGAATGGCAGGCCCGCGACAAACCCGACCATCGACACAAACCACGGCGCGCCGCTGTGGGCAGCGATAAACGCGTCCACATCCGCCAGGCCATTGATGCGCGCGGCGTACTCCAGATCGGTGCCGCTGGGGTCTTGATGGCGGTCGCGAAAACGCATCAGGGTTTCGTGGGTCCAGGGGTCGTTGTACAACACCGGGATCTCGACGATGCGCGTGTGCAAGGTGCGTTCGGCCACGGCCTGGGCTTCGGCGCTTTGTACGGCATCCAGCAAGGCGTGGGGCGCAATGCGGTCGGGGTCGAAGCGAATCTGGAACGAGGCGTTGGCCAGGCACACATCCAGCACGCCTTCCAGCGCCAGGCGCTCCACCGCACGAGTCACCGCCATGCCCTTGAAAAAGGCCTCCAACGACATGCTGTCGCTGACCTCGGCAAACAGGTGCTCATCACCGCCGAAGCTGTAGCGGATGGGGGACGTTTCAGCCATGTCTGTTCCTCTTGGAATCATTGTAGAAAGGCAGGCAAAAATTGATGGGTCGATCTTATTAGGGGGTTTTGACTTCAATGCCCGCTCGATCCAGCGCTTCACGGGTAGCTTCCACCAGCTCCAGCGCACCGGGCGTGTCGCTGTGCAGGCAGATGGAATCGAACTCGATAAACAGGTCTTCGCCTTCCACGGTTCGTACCAGTCCGGTCTGACACGCACGCAGGACACGTGCCGCCACCGTCGCAGGATCCAGTGCACGCACATTGCGCGTAAACACGATGGAGCCCGTCAGGTCGTACTCACGATCAGCATAAAATTCGCGCACCACCGGTTGCCCCAGTTCCTTGGCCACCCGCCAGATCACTGAGTTGGGCATGCAGTAGAGCAACAGCGTTGGCTCGATGAGTTGCAGGTTTTGCACCAGCAATCGGGCGGCTTCTTCGTCGCGGGCCAGGTGCATGTAAAGCGCGCCATGGGGCTTGATATGTTGCAGCTTCACACCTTGGGCGCGGGCGATTTCCCGCAGGGCGCCGAGTTGGTAGAGCATGTCGTCCACCAGTTCCTGGGCCGGTGCATTGATATGCCGACGGCCAAAACCCACCAAGTCACGAAAGCCCGGATGGGCACCGATAGCCACGCCCAATTGCTTGGCGCGCTCGACGGTGCGGCGCATGGTGCCAGGGTCGCCGGCGTGGAAGCCGGTGGCGATATTGGCCGAGCTGATGTAGGCCATCAGCTCGGCGTCGACGCCATCACCGATGGTCCAGGGCCCGAAGCCTTCGCCCATGTCCGAATTGAAATCCACTGCCTGCATCGGGGTCGCTCCGCAAAAGGTCATGCTGAAAAGTAGGCTGGCGCTTGACCCATTGGGAAGATCTATTATCAGATGCCCTGTCTTCTGAAAATCAGATAATCCTAGGTATTGGAGAGGCAGATGTCCCTCACCTTGCGCCAAATCCGCTACTTCGTCGCCACCGCCGAGATCGGCCAGATTTCCCAGGCGGCGCTCCACCTGAATATCTCCCAGTCAGCGGTGACTACGGCGATCAAGGAGCTGGAAGCGATGCTCGGCGTGCAGCTGTTTGTGCGCTCGGCCCAGGGCATGAACCTGACCGACGCCGGGCGGCATTTTCTCAACCGCGCCTATGTGATTGCGCGCAGTGTGGACGATGCGCTGAACAGCCCATTGCCCGACTATCGCGCCAGCGGTGTGCTGCGGGTGGCGGCCAGTTACACGGTGCTCGGTTACTTCCTGCCCCATCACTTGCAGCGCATGGAGCACTGGCACCCGGACGTGACCATCGAGGTCTTCGAGCAGGAGCGCCAGGCCATCGAGCAAGGCCTGCTCGACGGCCAGTTCGACATGGCCGTGGTGCTTACCGCCAACCTGACTCACCCCGCGATCGTTTCCGAGATTCTGTTCAACTCGGAACGTCGCCTGTGGCTGCCCAGCCATCATCCGTTGTGCGAACGCGGCGCCGTGAGCCTGGCCGATGTGGCCCAGGAACCCTACATTCTGCTGACCGTCGATGAAGCCGAACACAGCGCCATGCGCTACTGGGAGCAGGCAGGGCAAGCGCCCAAGGTGCGGCTGCGCACCAGCTCGGTGGAAGCGGTGCGCAGCATGGTCGCCAATGGCAGCGGCGTGGCGATTCTGTCGGACCTGGTGCACCGCCCTTGGTCACTGGAAGGCAAGCGCATCGAAACCCTGACGGTCACCGACCCGGTCACGCCCATGAGTGTCGGCCTGGCATGGCACCGCGAGCGGGCATTTACGCCGGCGATGCAGGCGTTCCGGGATTACTTTCACGATGCGTTCCTGGCACCGCAGCAGTTGTCGGCAAGGCGTTAAAGCTGTGCCTGCAACGTATCCGCCAGCCAATCCATAAACACGCGCACCCGCAACGGTAAATGCCGTTGCCCCGCGTAAAGCAGCGACACATCCAGCGACGGTGCCGGGTAGTCCGGCAGTATCGCGACCAACTCACCGCTGGCCAACTCATCGCCCATGCCCAGGGCCGGTACCTGGATAATCCCGAAGCCACCCAGGCACGCTGACTTGTAGCCATCGGTGCTGTTGACTGTGATCCGCCCAGCCATGGGAATGCGCTGCACCTTGTTGCCCTGCTGGTATTCGAACCCCGCCGAGCGCGAACCCAACGGCCGCACGTAGTGCACCAGATGGTGGTCGGCCAGGTCGGCCAATGTCTGCGGCACACCAAACCGTTGCAGGTAGGTGGCACTTACGCAGTTGATCATCGGCATGCTGCACAGCAACCGCGCCACCACCGTCTGGTCGGGCTGCGCGCCCACGCGCAATACGCAATCGAAGCCTTCAGCGAGCAGGTCCACCTGACGGTCGGTGGTGCTGATTTCCAGCTCGATCAGCGGGTGTGCGTCCATGAACTGCGGCAGGCGCGGCAGTATCAGGTCACGTGCCATCACGTTGGGCATATCGACGCGGACGCGCCCGCTCAGTTGCGCTTCGTCCTGACGAAACAGCCCTTCCAGCTCCTCCATATGCGCGAGCAGATCCTTGCTGCGCTCGTACAACACCCGCCCGTCCTGGGTCGCCTGCACCTTGCGTGTGGTGCGCTGTAACAGGCGCGCGCCGAGCAGTTCTTCCAACGCCTGCACATGCTCGGACACGGTGGAGCGCGGCAGCCCCAGGCGCTCGCCCGCCTGGGTGAAACTCGACAGTTCGGTGACCCGCACGAAGGTGCGCAGCAGTTCAAGTTTGTTCATGGGATTGTTCGCCTTATCCGGCCAGTGATTCCGGCCTAGCCCTGTTTATCACGTTAGCGGCGGACAAATACACTCAATCCCACGCTCACATCTGAAGAGGACTGCACCATGACCCGTAAAATCGCATTGATCACCGGCGCCAGCCGTGGCTTGGGTAGAAACGCCGCTTTGCACCTGGCGGCGCAAGGCGTGGACATCATTGGCACTTATCACAGCAAGGCCGACGAGGCGCAGGCATTGGTGGCCGACATCGAACAATTGGGTGGCCGCGCCGCCATGCTGCAACTGGACGTAAGCCAAAGCGCGACGTTCGAAGGTTTTGTCGGCGACGTTGCCGGCGTGCTCAAGGATGTTTTCGCACGGGAACACTTCGACTTTCTGATCAACAACGCCGGGATTGGCATTCACGCCAGTTTTGCCGAGACCACCGAAGCCCAGTTCGACCAACTGGTGGCGATCCAATTCAAGGGCCCGTTTTTCCTGACGCAGAAGCTGTTGCCGTTGATCCGTGACGGCGGCCGCATCCTCAATGTCTCCAGTGGCCTGGCGCGTTTCAGCCTGCCAGGCTATGCCGCCTACGCGGCGATGAAAGGCGCGATGGAAGTGCTGACCCGCTACCAGGCCAAAGAGCTGGGTGGGCGCGGGATCAGCGTCAACATCCTGGCCCCGGGTGCGATTGAAACCGACTTCAGCGGCGGCGCCGTGCGTGACAACGCCAACCTCAACGCGATGGTCGCGAACAACACCGCCCTGGGCCGCGCCGGCTTACCGGACGATATCGGTGGTGCGATTGCCAGCCTGCTGGCAGACGGCAGCCACTGGATCACCGGGCAACGCATCGAGGCGTCGGGCGGTATGTTTCTGTAGGAGCTTGTCGCGCACTACGTCATAGGCCCAGTGATACACATAGGTGTACGGCAGGAAGAACAGCAGCACACCTATGTCGAGGATAAACGCCTGCATCAGGCTGATATTCAGCCACGCCGCAATCAGCGGGACGCACACCAGGATCAGGCCTCCTTCAAACATCAGCGCGTGCAGCACGCGGGTCCAGCCGTTGTTGGCCAGTTGCAGGCGTGCCTTGAGGCGGTCGAACAGGCCGTTGAAGATCACGTTCCAGGTCAACGCCATCAGGCTGATCGCCAGGGTGACCATGCCCATTTCCAGGGCGGGTTTGTCCATGATCCACGCCAGCAGCGGGGTGCAGATCAACAACGCCAGGGCCTCGAAACCAATGGCCTGGCAAACGCGTTCGGTGAGGGATTTGGTAGGGCTCATGAGCCGTCTCCGTGAGTGAGGATGGTTGCCATCATTACCCTTTGACTCGATACTTCATAACCAATAACCATCGATCAAGGCGATAGTCATGGCCTCCAATGAAGTGCTGCAGGCGTTTGTCCAGGCGGCCACCCAAGGCTCGTTTTCGGCGGCGGCGCGCAAGCTGGGCAAAAGCCAATCCACAGTCAGTGCGGCAGTCGCCAGCCTGGAGATTGACTTGGATGTGGTGCTGTTTGATCGCAGCAGCCGCAAGCCGACGCTGACCCAGGCCGGCCACGTATTGCTGCAACGGGCCGAGCAGGTGCTGGAGGCCAGCAGCCGCCTGGAGCTGGCGGCGAGCCAGTTGGCTCAAGGCTTGGAGCCGAAGCTGACCATCGCCATGTCCGATACCTACCAGTCGGACCGCTTCGAGATCGCCCTGCGGTCGTTCGACGAGCGCTACCCGGACCTTGAACTTGAATGCCTGATTGCCGAATGCGAAGACTTGATCGCCCTGGTACAGAGCGGCCGGGCGCAGATTGCGTTTATCGAACAACAAGACACCTATCCGCCCGACCTCACCGGCGCACCGGTGGAAGAGCGCACCGAAATCGCGCTGTATGTGGCGCCCAGCCACCCGTTGGCCCGACTGGACAGCATTCCCGCTGATACCTTGCAGCAACACCGCGAACTGCGCCTGGCCAGCATCATCAACCCGAATGAAACCCGCGCCAGCGGCCTCGTATGGTCAGCCCCCAGTTACCTGATGCTGATGGAGATGGCGCAGCTGGGTTTCGGCTGGGCGCCCCTGCCGCGCTGGCTGGTAGAGCGGTTTGACGCAGGCCAGTTGGTGGAGCTCAAAGCGCGTGGTTGGCCGCGCTCGGTGGCCGTCGATGCACTGTGGTCACGCCACCACCCACCGGGGCCGGCGGGGAGTTGGTTGTTGGGCAAGATGCTGGAGTGACGAACCCGCCCTGGCGACACTGGAGATTAATGCCGGGAGGAAGATTCGAGTTCGGCCAGGCGGCTTTCGAGGAAGCGTTTTTCGGGGATCTGCTGGGTCAGGGACAGGGCTTTTTCGTAGGCGACGCGCGCGTCTTCGCCCCGCCCCAAGCGCCGACAAAACTCGCCCCGCGCCGAATGCGCGAGGTGGTAATCCAGCAACTCGCCCCGCGCCAGAATCGCCTCCACCTCCTGTAATCCCGCCAGCGGGCCATCGCGCATGGCTACGGCAACGGCACGGTTGAGCTCAATCACCGGCGACGGCCACGCCCAGAGCAATACGTCGTAGAGCCCGACAATCTGCGGCCAATCGGTCGCCCCGGCGCTAGGCGCTTCGGCATGCACTGCGGCAATCGCGGCTTGCAGGCAATACGGCCCAAAGCGTTGTGTGGTAAGCGCCTGTTCCACCAGCGTGCAGCCTTCAGCGATCAAGGACTTGTCCCACAGGGAACGATCCTGTTTCTCCAGCAACACCAGTTCGCCGCTGGCCGAGGTGCGCGCCGCCCGCCGCGATTGGTGCAGCAGCATCAGCGCCAGCAGGCCCTTCACTTCCGGCTCGGGCAGCAACTCCATGAGCAAGCGGGCCAGGCGAATGGCTTCGCGGGTTAAGTCCTCGCGGGTGAGGTCTGCGCCGATGGACGCCGAATAGCCCTCGTTGAATACCAGGTAGATCACCCGCAGCACGCTATCGAGGCGCTCGGGCAATTCGGCCAGTGATGGCACTTGATAGGGAATTCCGGCCTCACGGATCTTGCCCTTGGCCCGCACGATGCGCTGGGCAATGGTGGCGGGCGTAGCCAGGAAAGCCCGGGCGATTTCCTCCGTGGTGAGGTCGCAGATCTCACGCAAGGTCAGCGCCGCCTGGGCATCGGCCGCCAGCGCCGGGTGACAGCAGGTGAAGATCAGGCGCAGGCGGTCGTCTTTCACATCCTCATCGCTCCAATCAGCGGCCTCCAATGCGTCGGCCTGCGCCTGCAATAACGGGGTAAACCGTGCCTGGCGGCGCAGGCGGTCGATGGCCTTGAAGCGCCCGGTTGACACCAGCCAGGCCCGTGGATGGCTCGGCACGCCGTCGTGCGGCCAGCGCTCGACCGCGACGAAGAACGCCTCGTGCAAGGCTTCTTCGGCGAGGTCGAAATCGCCGAGCAGGCGGATCAGGGTGGCGAGCACACGCCGCGATTCGCTGCGGTAGATCGCCTCGATCTGCGGCGTCAATCGCGCATCTCTTCGGTCACCAGTTGCACTAAGCGGTCCAGGCTCTGGCCCCAGCCATCATGGAACCCCATGGCTTCGTGGGCGTGTTTGTCTTCGGCATTCCAATGCATGGCGCGGGCGGTGTAGAGGGTTTTGCCGGCCTGTTCTTCAAAGGTCACTTCGGCGCTCATGAACGGCTTGCCCGACGGGATCCAGCCCGGCAGGAAGGCATCGGTGAACACCAGGCGATTGGGCGCGTCGATCTCCAGGAACACGCCTTGGGTCGGGTACTCACTGCCATCCGGTGCGCGCATCAGGGTGCGAAACAGTCCGCCGACCCACAGGTTCATTTCGCACTCGGGGGTGGTCATGCCGTGGGGGCCCCACCATTGTTGCAGCAAGGCGGGCTCGGTCCAGGCGCGGAACACCCGGCTGCGCGGGGCATCGATCAAGCGGCTGATGGACAGTTCAAATTCGGCAGGTTGCTGGGACATGGGATAAACCTCCTGAGTAGTGGTTTTGTTGTTGTCAGAGATTCAATTCACGCACGGGGCGTACTTCGACACTACCGACCCTGGCGGCCGGAATGCCACCGGCCACCTGGATCGCGTCGTTCAAGTCACGGGCTTCGATCAGGTAAAACCCGGCGAGCTGCTCCTTGGTTTCGGCAAACGGCCCGTCGGTGATCGACAGCTTGCCGTTGCGCATGCGCACCGTGGTGGCGGTGGTCACCGACTCCAGCGGCTCGGCGGCGAGCATGCGGCCACTGGCCTGCACGGACTTGGCGTAGGCAAGGCACTCCGGGTCGGCCGGGCTGTCAGGCAAGGTGTGCAACACCTGTTCGTTGCTGTAGATCAGGCACAGGTATTTCATGGCGTTCTCCGTTTTAGCAACTACTGACTATAGTTCGCGACGCTCAAGGTTTCAGGTCGAACAGCGCAGCGCCGCTTTGCATGTCGAAGGGGGCCGACCAGTGCTCATGCACCACCTTCCATTCGCCACTGAAGCGCTGGTAACCTGCGGTGACGCGCATCCAGCACGCCTTGTCTGCACCGCCGCAGTGCGCCAGCCAGTGGGCGAAGGCGCTGTCCTGGGCCTCAACAATGCGCAGTTCGTGGAACTCGAAAATGCCGGGGCCAGGACAATGCTTCATGCATTCCTCCCAGTGTGCGCGGTAGGCCGCCTTGCCTTTGAATTGCAGGGCGGTGACGGCGTCGAACGAGACGATATCGTCGGCGTAAAAGCTGACAATTTTATCGATATCCGCCCCGATGACGGCCTGTTTCCATTGTTCGATCAGGGTATTGATTGCAGTGCTCATGGCGATACTCCTTGGGGTGCAAAAATCATCGAAGACACCCTTGGTCGAACGTGCTCGGAGCAAATCGACAGCCCACTGAAAAATAATTTCGCCTTCGGTAAACCCGATAGACTGCGCCCTTATTTGCAGCCGTTCGGACGTTCCGATGCAAACCTGTCTTGTCGCCTATGAGGCGCTGAATGCCGTGCAACAACAGCAAGTCAGCGCCATCGAAGTCCACCCTGAGCAACTGCCGTTTTGCGGCGACATGTATTGCGCGCTCAATTCGCTGCTGGCCAAGCCCAGCCCTGGCGTCAAAGGCTTTGCCCTGCTGGCCGATGACATCCCGGTCGCCTTCCTTTTGCTCAAACGCCCGCCCTGCCTGCCCCATTGGGCGGATGAACACAGCGCCACGCTGCATGCGCTGCAGGTGGATCGGCGGCAACAGGGCATGGGGTTTGGTAAAGCGTGTTTGCAGGCGCTGCCGGCGGTAGCGCTTGAGACGTGGCCGCAGATCAAGGGGCTGGAGTTGTCGGTGGACAGGGAGAATGTGGCGGCGATGGGCTTGTATCTGGGCGCGGGATGGGAGGACCACGGGGAGGCGTATAAAGCGCGGGTTGGATTTGAGCGGCGGCTTATTCTGGCGTTTGTCAAAGGAAACCTGGCATCTGATTGAGCGCTGCCTACTGTTAGATTTCACAGCTATACAGGTGCTGTTCATTGTTTTTTACTGGAGCACCAACGTTGTCGCTCAAGGTTTTCCGGAGCAGGTGTGGAGACTCTCAACTTCCCGTAAGGAGAACAGCCATGAGCAGCCCATCCAGCGAAAAACAGATAAATACCCCAGGCGCCCCAGACCCTAATTTCGGCAAAGAAGGCCAGGTAATCGCAACATCCTCCGGTGGGTTGTCACGTGTCCTGAGCGATGGTTCTACCCTTACGGTGGGCATCACTGTCACTGATGAAGCAAAACTTATCTCAGTCAGGAAATACACCCCCACGGGTACGCCGGATATAAATTACGGAACGTGGACCACCTTGGCCCCAGACATCATCGTTCTGGTGGACCTGCTCCTCCAGCCCGATGGAAAACCCCTGTTATTAAGTGCTCAAGGTGACGAACACGCCGCATGCATTACCCGATTCAATGTGCACAATGGCGACGTGGACCAGTCATTTGGCAATAAAGGTACAACGAAGCTGGATAAATCGTTCAAGCCGAATTTGGTAATGAGAGGCGGCATAGCAGTGCAACCGACTGGGCATATCCTTGCGGTGTTCAATGACAGTCAAACCAGTTTTTTTTACCAACTCGACCGCAGCGGCCATCCAAGCAACTTCGGAAATAATGGCCCGATTGAAGCACGTAATACCCGCCTTGATAGCGTGCTGGTCACCGACAGTGGTTTTGTTGCTGCGGGTTCCAGTGCGCAGAAGGCCCATATTGTGGGGCTCCTGCATAACGGTGAACTGAACAGCCGTTTTGGTAGTAATGGCCTGGTCGAATTGCAGTTCACAAACAATGAGGACAAACAAGTCGCTGCACTGGCCGGAGGGCAAGATGGCCAGATTGTTGTGGTGGGTGGCAGTTTCAGCACTCCGCACCTGATGAACTTCGTCGCGGTTCTGCTCGCCAGTGGCCAACCCAATCCCCCCTTCAATGGAGGGAAACCTCTGGAAAGCAACACCAGTCATGGTAGCTATGCCAGCGTACTGGTGCAGCCCGACGAAAAAATTGTGGTGTTGGCCCGCAACTCAAACAGCAGTCTGGTCAACCTGATCAGATACACCCCGACTGGTACATTGGATACCACTTTCGGCCAGGAAGGCATTGCTGAGGCGTGGAACGCAGGCGGAAGGCCTGAACCCAGCAACATTAACCTGGTGGAGTGGGTAACCTTCAGCAAAACCCTGCAAAGCAGCGGTATTTTGAGCATTCAACAATCATCCTTTATTGGGAGACTGCTCAGTCAGTAAAGGTTGCGACTGAGCTGCCCCTGCAGCTCAGTCGTGTTGTTTCAGGCCTTGGGGCCTACCGGCAGCCAGATCTCCACTGTTCCCGTGCCTTTCCTCGCATCAAAATCCGCGCTGTAGCGCTCGAAATCCGCCCCCATTACCTTGTAGCCCGAGTGCGGCAACCACTCGAACATGATGCGCTCGTAGGTCTGTTCCAACGCCTGCACCGGGCCGGAATGCGCGAACACGGCGTAGTTGAGCGGTGGAATTTCGATTACTTCGAAGTTGCTCGGCACGTCGCTTTTGCCGGGGACTTCCACGCCGGCCATGTAGTCGAATTCGCCGTGCTGGGGGTTATGGCAAACGCCGTAGGTCACCCCGCCGATACGCTTTTTGATGTCCTTGATGCAGGTGTCGAACAGTTCCCACAACCTGGGAATATCGCCCACCGTCGCCTTGGAATAACGCCCCTTCACCCCTGCGATTACCAGCGCCTTGCCTGCTTCCATGCGTGGCTCTAACGGTTGTTTTGTCTGCTGATCCATACGAACAGTCTCCTTCTTATAAGGGAACAAACCCGCATCGAGTATAGGGGCATATCCAGGCTTCGCTCCACGCAGAAAATTTTCCTACACATCTGGACAACTGGCCATCACGGGTCGTATTGTCTGCCCCGCAGGCCACCGCAGTGGCCGACGTCGCTCGGACGGTTCCGGGCGCTTACGTACTTCGAGGCAACAATGGCCGACCAAGGTTCGCCGCGCCGCTTTGCGCGCATAGATCGACTCCCCCCTTATGTTTTCAATATCACTGCCGAGCTGAAGATGGCTGCGCGTCGGCGCGGCGAAGACATCATCGACTTGAGCATGGGCAACCCCGACGGCGCCACGCCGCCGCACATTGTCGAGAAACTCGTACAAGTCGCCCAGCGTGAAGACACTCACGGTTACTCCACGTCCAAAGGCATTCCGCGTCTGCGCCGGGCGATTTCGCGCTGGTACAAAGACCGTTATGAAGTGGACATCGATCCCGAGTCGGAAGCCATCGTGACCATCGGTTCCAAGGAAGGCCTGGCGCACTTGATGCTGGCCACCCTGGACCAAGGCGATACCGTGCTGGTCCCCAACCCGAGCTACCCGATTCACATCTACGGTGCCGTGATTGCCGGCGCCCAAGTGCGTTCGGTGCCGCTGGTGCCGGGCGTGGACTTCTTCGCCGAGCTGGAACGGGCGATTCGCGGCTCGATCCCCAAGCCGAAGATGATGATTCTGGGTTTCCCGTCCAACCCCACCGCGCAATGTGTGGAACTGGATTTCTTCGAGCGCGTGATTGCGCTGGCCAAGCAGTACGACGTGCTGGTGATCCACGATTTGGCCTACGCCGATATCGTCTACGACGGCTGGAAAGCCCCGTCGATCATGCAGGTGCCCGGCGCCAAAGACATTGCGGTGGAGTTTTTCACCCTGTCCAAGAGCTACAACATGGCCGGCTGGCGCATCGGTTTCATGGTCGGCAACCCGGAACTGGTCAACGCCTTGGCACGGATCAAGAGTTACCACGATTACGGCACCTTCACCCCGCTGCAAGTGGCGGCGATTGCTGCGCTGGAAGGCGATCAACAGTGCGTGAAAGACATCGCCGAGCAGTACCGCCAGCGCCGCAATGTGCTGGTCAAAGGCCTGCATGAATTGGGCTGGATGGTGGAGAATCCCAAGGCGTCGATGTACGTCTGGGCGAAGATTCCCGAGCAGTACGCGGCCATGGGCTCGCTGGAATTTGCCAAGAAACTGCTGCTGGAAGCGAAGGTGTGTGTGTCGCCGGGGATTGGTTTTGGCGAATATGGCGATGACCATGTGCGCTTTGCGCTGATCGAAAACCAGGACCGGATTCGCCAGGCGGTGCGGGGGATTCGCGGGATGTTCAGGGCGGATGGGGCGGTGCAAAAACCTATAGCTTGACGCGATCAAAATGTGGGAGGGGGCTTGCCCCCTCCCACATTTGATTGCATTCCAACATTTGTCTGGTGGTGTGGCTTACACCACCAACGACAGCAACATGATGAAGATCAGCGCCACGACCGACAGGATGGTCTCCATCGCCGTCCAGGTCTTGAAGGTCTCGGCCACGGTCATGTTGAAGTACTGCTTCACCAGCCAGAACCCTGCATCGTTGACGTGCGACAGGATCAACGAACCCGCCCCCGTCGCCAACACCAGCAGCTCGCGGTTGACCCCTGGGATCATCCCCACCACCGGCACCACAATGCCCGCGCCCGTGATGGTGGCGACCGTCGCCGAACCCGTAGCGATACGAATCACCGCCGCCACCAGCCACGCCAGCAGGATCGGGTTGATCTGCGCGTTCACCGCCATATGGCCGATCACGTCACCCACGCCGCTGGTCACCAGCATCTGCTTGAAGCCACCACCGGCACCGATGATCAGGATGATTGCGGCGGTCGGCGCGAGGCTGGCGTCGAGCAGCTTGAGGATTTGCTTGGAGTGGATGCCCTGGCGCGTGCCAAAGGTGTAGAGCGACAGCAGCAACGCCAACAGCAGTGCACTGATCGGGTGACCGATCATGTCCATCCAGTTGCGTACCACATTGCCTTCGGCAAACGCGATGTCGGCGAAGGTTTTGAGCAGCATCAGGAACACCGGCAGCAGCACGGTGATCAAGGTGACGCTGAAGCTCGGCAGCGACTTGTTATCAGTCTCGCGGGCCAGTTGATCGACCAGTTCCTGGGACGGGTTGCCCGGAATGTACTTGGCGATAAACGTACCGAAGATCGGGCCGGCGATAATGGCGGTCGGCAGTGCGACGATCAGGCCGTACAGGATGGTCTTGCCGATGTCCGCGCCAAACACGCCAATGGCCAGTAACGGGCCAGGGTGCGGCGGCACCAGGCCGTGCACTGCCGACAGGCCGGCGAGCAGCGGGATGCCGATCTTGATCAGCGACACGCCGGTGCGGCGCGCCACGATGAACACCAGCGGGATCAGCAGTACAAAACCGATCTCGAAGAACAGCGGGATGCCCACCAGGAACGCGGCGAACATCATGGCCCACTGGACCTTCTCTTTGCCAAAGGCGCGGATCAGGGTTTGGGCGATCTGATCGGCGCCGCCAGACTCGGCCATCATCTTGCCGAGCATGGTGCCCAGCGCGAGGATGATGCCGACAAAGCCGAGCACCCCGCCGAAACCGTCCTGGAAGGCCTTGATGATCTTGTCCACGGGCATGCCCGAGGTCAGGCCGAGGAAGCCGGCCGCGATGATCAGGGCGATGAACGGGTGGACCTTGAACTTGGTGATCAGAACGATCAACCCGATGATAGTGACGACTGCGTCTAGTAGCAGGTACGACTCGTGGGACATGCCAAACATGGGGGGTCTCTCCTGTTTGTTGTTGTTATTAAAGCGGGTATTCAATTTATCGCCGGGGATAGCGCTATCTTTTCCGGCAAAAAATTATTGGGTTCGTTCAAAACCGTGTCGCAGCCACCAGGCGTTGGTCTGCTCGGCCAGTTCCTCGACACTGTCTTCACTGGCGTTGAGGGCCAGGGTCAGCGGCTCGCCCTTGGGCGATTCAAGGGTGGCGAACTGGCTGTCGATCAAGCTTGCCGGCATGAAATGGCCGGGGCGATGGGACACACGGTCGGAGGCCACTTCGCGGGTCAGCTCAAGAAATACGAAACCCAGGCCCGGCGCGGCTTCGCGCAGGTGGTCGCGGTATTTTTTCTTGAGCGCCGAACAGGTCAGCACCGGATGTTCACCCGCTTTGAGCGAACGGCGCAGTTCAGCGCACAGGATGTCGAGCCAGCCGGCGCGGTCGTCGTCGTTGAGAGGGTGGCCGGCGCTCATCTTTTCGATGTTCGCGGCAGGGTGAAAGCTGTCGCCTTCAATCGCAGTGGCGCCGTTCAGCCGGCACAGGGCCTCGCTGACACTGGTCTTGCCACAGCCGGCAACACCCATGATGACCAGGGCAGTAACAGGTTGACTCATGAAACACCTCAGGACGCAGATAGCGCTACCTTTGCACGCTGTAGGGCTAGTGCAAAAACAGGCTTTTCCCGCGCCGTCTTGTCATTTTTATGGAGTGACGCGTGCATCCGCTCCAAGCATTTGAACCGGATCAGGCAACCCAGCATTCAATAATTTGCAGCCATTTGGAGACAGCGCTACCTTAGTGCCTCGATTTTTGTTTGGCAAGCCGCCTGATGACCTCTAAGAACGATAAAAATACGCGCACTACGGGTCGCCCGACCCTCAACGAAGTCGCCCGTCTGGCTGGCGTCAGCCCGATTACCGCTTCACGCGCGCTGCGCGGCATCAGCACCGTAGCCGTTGAACTGGTAGAAAAAGTGCAGCAGGCCGCCGCCGAACTCAACTACGTGGTCAACCCCGCCGCCCGCGCCCTGGCCTCGGCCCAGAGCCATTCGGTGGTGGTATTGGTGCCGTCGTTGTCCAACCTGCTGTTTATCGAAACCCTCGAAGCCATCCACCAGGTGCTGCGGCCCAAGGGCTTCGAAGTGCTGATCGGCAACTCTCACTATTCCCGCGATGAAGAAGAAAACCTGCTGCGCAACTACATGGCCTACCAGCCACGGGGTTTGCTGCTGACTGGTTTCGACCGCACCGAAAGCGCCCGACGAATGGTCGAGGCGAGCAATGTGCCCTGCGTTTATATGATGGACCTGGACCCGAATGCAGGCGTGAACTGCGTGGGCTTCTCGCAATTGGCCGCCGGCGAAACAGCCGCGGCGCATTTGCTGTCCCGTGGCCGCAAGCGCCTGGCCTACATCGGCGCACAATTGGACCAACGCACCCTGCTGCGTGGCGAAGGCTTCCGCCGCGCCCTGCAACAGGCGGGGATGTACGACCCGGCGCTGGAACTGCTGACGCCGCGTCCTTCCTCCGTGGGCCTGGGCGGCGAGTTGTTCCTGCAGTTACTGGCTGCCCATCCGGACGTGGATGCAGTTTTCTTCGGCAACGATGACTTGGCCCAGGGCGCGCTGCTCGAAGCCATGCGCCATGGCATCAAGGTGCCAGAGCGCGTGGCGGTGCTGGGCTTCAACGACCTGCCCGCGTCGTCCTTTATGGTGCCGCGCTTGAGCAGCATCAGCACACCACGTGAGGCGATTGGTCGACGTGCGGCGGAGCATTTATTGACGATCATGGCGGGCAACAAGATCGCCAAGCCGGTGGTTGATATGGGGTTTGAGTTGCAGGTGCGGGAAAGCACGTAGGACGCTTGTAGGACCGGGCTGACATTGCTGTGAGCACTACGCCCGATTGCCTACACTTACGTCAGAATCAGCTGGCTTGTGCGCCTGGGTGGCGGTCTCTAAGGTTTACCGGTCGCTGAATGTTTCGGTGATCGGGTTTAGAAGCCCACCTTTGGACTCCCTGGACCAGGAGCACTGAAATGCTGAAATCCGTCGAAAAACCATCAGGCACGCTCTTCACCGTAATCCCCGATGTCTCCACCGAAACACTGTTGATCAACAGCTACGAAACCGTATGTTCGGTCAGCACCTTGTTGCTTGACCTGTCCGATGACCTCAGCGGAAAACAGCGTGATGTGGCATTGGCTATTCATCAGTTGAGTGAGCTCTCGGTCCTGCTGGTTGGCAAGGCCATGGACCAGCACGCACCGCGCTGTTGAGACCCGCATTTTTTACCGCTCCCGCCTGGAAATATCGCCGTCGATTGCGACCCCTGCTAGATTGGCTGCTCTCCAAATGCAAGGGAAGCACCATGGGACACTCACTGAAGATTCTGGGCCGTACTTCGTCGATCAATGTGCGCAAAGTCTTGTGGACCTGCCACGAACTGGGCATCGACTACGTGCGTGAAGATTGGGGCATCGGCTACACCCCCACCCAATCCCCCGAATTCCTTGCCCTGAACCCCAATGCGCAAATACCGGTATTGATCGACGACCACGGCGTGTTGTGGGAGTCCAACACTATCTGCCGCTACCTGGTCAGCCTCTACCAACGCCACGACCTCTTGCCCGCCGAACCCGCGCCACGGGCCAGGGTGGAGCAATGGATGGACTGGCAGGCCACCGAGCTCAACCCTTCATGGGGCTATACGTTTCATGCGCTGGTACGCAAGCACCCGGACTACCAGGACCCGCACCGCCTCGCCGCCGGCGTACAGGCCTGGAACGACAAGATGGGCATGCTGGAACAGCAGCTTATTCGCACAAATGCCTACGTCGCCGGCGACGAATTCACCCTCGCCGACATCCTTATCGGCCTCTCGGTGCACCGCTGGCAGATGACCCCGATGGAACGCCCACCCTACCCCGCCATCGCGGCGTACTGCGAACGCCTCAGACAGCGCTCGGGCTTCCAGACCTTCGCCCTCGACGGTCACAATTGAGGACATTCGCGTGATGCTGTGCATGTATTCGCCCCCGCTTTAGGCGGCAACGGCTGGCCGTTGAGGGCCAGCCATTGCCGCTGCAGCTGGGCCAGCCCCAGTAAAACCTGGGCTTTTACGCCCGGCACGCTATTTGCTCCAGCTGTCGCACCGTCTATTTTCCCAGGTGACCGATCATGTTGGTTAACAACAACACCCAAGCTATATCGACCGTCCAACAGCTCAAGCGCCCCGACATGGACCCCGCCAACGCCGCCGCCAGCGCGCTGTACAGCGGCGCCGTGCAAGCCGCACAACAAAGTGTGACCGTGCCCGTCGCGCAGAAGGAACTGGACAAAGCCACCGACCGCATCGACGAAGCCTTTGCCAAGACTCGTGTGCAGTTGCAAGCCTCCACGACCGCCACCGCCTCCTCGACCGAAACGCCCGCCACCACGTCCACCACTGGCGCGCGCTCGGAATTCACTGAGTACATGAGCAAATCCCCGGCCGAGCGCATCCGTGAGCAATTGCTCAAGGAGCAGGGTTTGACCGAGGCGGACGTACAGAACATGTCCCAGGAAAAACAGGACGCGATTTCCAAGCAAGTGACCGAGCGGCTGAAGCAGCAGCAAGAGCAGCAGGTAGCGGCGAAGGCGACTGATCCGGCGCAGAGTGTAAAAGAGACCCTGGCAGCGATCTAAGCCGCACAGGGGTTAAAAGCCGCTGAAGATCCATGGGCTGGACGGTGATCAGTGACCGAACAGGCCGCTCTCGGATTTCTTGGTTTTCTTGTCGGCGCGTTTTTCATCGGCGGTCTTTGCCGGTTTTTTCTTCGCGGCTTTCTTTGAATCCATACCTTTGGCCATGATGCGTGCTCCACTGAAAGGGGATGTAGCACTGGGTATAACACCGATCACCCGGCAGAAGGGGTTTATAATCCCCGCCCCTTTATCACGCCTGTCTGAACACCATGACTGAGTTGTCCATCGATCTGCTGGCAGAGCCTTTGTGGCCGCTGCTGAACAAGTTTTACCGCAGCCACAACTCGTCGATGAAGGCGCTCAAAGGCGGACGTTTATGGGTGGTACGCGAGGGCGAGATTGTCGCCGGCTTGTGCTTGACGCCGGTGATAGGCGGTCAGTGGCTGACGGGGGTGTTTGTGGCGCCGGCGTATCGCGGCCAGAGGTTGGCGGCGCGCTTGGTGCATCAAGCAGTGGCGGAAGTGGAAGGCACAGTATGGCTGTTGTGCCATCCAGACCTGGAACGCCTGTATCAGCGCATGGGGTTCAGCCAGGACACGCTCCTGCCCCAATCTCTCAGCGAACGGCTGGTGCGTTACAAGCGCAACAAACCGATGATTGCCATGGGCTTAGAACCGTTGGTGAGGTCGACCTCGGATAATGTGTGATCGGCGGGTACGGAGCCCATGCTAGCCTCGACGGCACAGTGGCCCTTATCAGGATGATCATGAAAACGACGCTTGCAGCCCTCTCCCTTACCGCCCTCCTCGCCCCGGCCTTGAGCCAGGCAGCCGATGCACCGATCAATGCCCAGCAATACGCCAGCGTGCTCGCCGGCAGTTGGCGCGATCCGGCCAACAGTACCCGAGATGGGTACCGGCATCCGCAGCAGACCTTGGAGTTCTTCGGTCTGGGCGCCAAACAGCGCGTGATCGAAATCACCCCCGGCGGCGGCTGGTACAGCGAAGTGCTGGCACCATTACTCAAGGACCACGGGCATTACATCGCCGCGGTGCAGGCCGCGAGCAGCAGCGCCTATGCGCGTACGTCCGAAGAGAATCTGAAAAAGAAATTCGCCGCCGACCCGACGCATTACGGCAAGGCCGAAGTGGTCGAGTTCGATCCCAAGGCGCCGGTGTTCGGCAAACCAGGTTCAGTGGACGCCGTGTACACCTTCCGCAATGTGCATAACTGGGTGCTGGCCAATACCGACGAGGCGACCTTCAAGGCGTTCTACAACGTGCTCAAACCTGGAGGCGTGCTGGGCGTCGTGGATCACCGCGCCAAGGATGGGGCCTCGCTGGAGGACATCAAGCACAGCGGTTACCTGACCACCGCCTATGTGGTGAAACTGGCCACCGACGCGGGCTTCAGGCTGGAGGGGCAAAGCGAGGTGAATGCCAACCCGAAAGACACCAAGGACTATCCGGACGGGGTGTGGACATTGCCGCCAGCGTTGAAGCTGGGGGAACAGGATAAGGCCAAGTATCTGGCAATCGGCGAGTCGGATCGGATGACGTTGCGCTTCGTCAAACCCGCCAAATAACCTGATTTGAAATGCAATCAACTGTGGGAGGGGGCTTGCCCCCGATGGCAGAGTGTCAGCCGATGCATGAGGTGGCTGAAACACTGCCATCGGGGGCAAGCCCCCTCCCACATTTTTTGATTTCAGTGTGTCTGGGGGCTATTCGTCGGCTGTGGGGTCCATGTCGGGAAACATCACTTCGATAAACCCGAACTTGCTGAAGTCGGTAATCCGCGACGGATACAACCGGCCAATCAGGTGATCGCACTCGTGCTGCACCACCCGCGCATGAAAACCGTCGGCAATGCGCACGATCGGCTCGCCCTTGGGATCGAAACCCTCGTAGCGGATCTGCTGGTAACGATCCACCGCACCGCGCAGGCCGGGCACCGACAGGCAACCTTCGTAACCCTCTTCCAGCACGGGGCTGAGGGGCGTGATCAACGGGTTGATCAGGATGGTCTGCGGCACCGGCGGCGCGTCCGGGTAACGTTCGCTGGCTTCGAAACCGAAGATCACCAATTGCAGGTCGACGCCAATCTGCGGCGCTGCCAGGCCTACGCCGCCGACGTGTTCCATGGTCTGGAACATGTCATCGATCAATTGCCACAGCTCGGGGCTGTCGAACATCTCCGGCGGGACCGGTGGCGCGATACGCAGCAGGCGCTCGTCGCCCATTTTCAGGATTTCACGGATCATTGATCAGGCTCAACGGGAGTGGGCTTGGAGTGGTCACGGCCGAGGCCAGAGACATGCTGTTTTTCATCGGTGTGGCCGGGTTCGTCGAACTCTTTTGCACCAGGATCCTTGCCCTCGGCCGACATGTGTTCGATCACCGCATTCATCTCCGCACCGAGCAGCAGCACAGCAGCGGAAATGTAGAAATAGAGCAGCAACACGATGATCGCACCGATACTGCCATACATGGCGTTGTAGTCGGCGAAGGTTTTGACGTAATAGCCAAAGCCCAGTGAGGCCACGATCCAGACCACCACCGCGAGTACCGAACCTGGGGTGATAAAGCGGAATTTCTGTTCGACGTCGGGCATCACGTAATACATCAGGGCCACGGCGAACATCAGCAAAATCACAATCAGCGGCCAGCGCAGAATGGTCCACAAGGTGACCACGAACTCCTGCATGCCGATCTGCCCCGCCACCCATTCCATCACTTGTGGGCCGAGCACCATCAAGGCAGCAGCGGCCAGCAGCATGCCGGCGATGCCCACGGTGTAGAAAATCGACAGCGGAAAACGCTTCCAGATCGGCCGGCCTTCCACCACGTCGTAGGCCGCGTTCATCGCACTCATCATCAGCCGCACGCCCGCCGAAGCAGTCCACAGCGCAATCACGATACCCACCGACAGCAGGCCGCCCTTGGATTGCTGCAACTGGTCAATCACCGGGTTGACCTGCTCCAGGGCCTGGGGCGGCAACACCAGTTCCGACTGAAGGCGCAGCCAGGTGAAAAAGTCGGGCAAGTGCAGGAAACCGATCAGGGCAATCAGGAACAGCAGGAAGGGAAACAGCGAGAACAGCATCTGGTAGGCCAGTGCCGAGGCGTAGGTGGGCATTTCGTCGTCGACGAATTCCTTGACGGTGCGTATCAGCACTTTGTGCAGCTTGAGACCATCGAGAACCGGAAAGATCATAGCGTCTCCTTTCGCCGCAAAAAGGTTAAGTTCGTGGGCGACTCAGGGGCCGTTTTCTACATCAAAGTAGCCCATTTGGCGACTTTGAAACAATTACGAAAGTTTAGTTGCATCGTCAGATACAAAAACGGCCATCCGTGGATGGCCGCCGGGCTGTAGGAACACAGCCAGTGACGCAGGCTTACTTGGTGGCTTTTTTTACCGCATCTTTGGTATCGCCGACCGCTTTCTGCACTTCGCCTTTCTTTTCCTGGATCACACCTTCCGCTTGCAGCTTGTCGTTGCCGGTGACTTTGCCGACGCCTTGCTTGATATTGCCGACCGCTTCGTTCGCCAAGCCTTTTGCCTTATCCGATGTGCTGCTCATGGTGTTTCTCCGAAAGAACAATCAAGGGTTTTGGTGATTACCTAGAGATTGACCCGGGGCCCTTCGGCAGAGTTTCAATTATTTTCGGCGGGCATTTCGTCGAAAGCGGCAGGTTTGGCTTTATGTTTGGGAGCCAACCCACGAGAATGCCCGGCACATTCAGGCTATAACGCTGGATAACAGATCCCGTAGGAAGGTTATGAAACTCAATAAAGCACAGGCCATTGCCCGCAGAAATACCGAACTGGGCGGTGCCGTACTCGGCGTCAACAACTGCCACTTCACCGACCTGGACCGCAAGCGCAATATCTGGTGGTTCGACCTGCCGCTGGGCCGCATTGCCGTCGGCCAGTACGAGTGGATCCACCTGTTGATGCACAACGCCGAGACTGACCAGTTGCTGCACCTGAAGGTGCCGACGGCGTTTCTGCGCGAGCACATCGAAGGGTTGGTGGTGCGCAATGCGGGCAAGCGCAAGCCGGAGATTACGTTGGAGCTGAGCGCAGACAAGGATTCGTTCTTGAAAGACGTGCGCCCATCAGGCGCTAACGTGAGCTTCGCGCATTTCGCGCTGTAAAACACGGTTAAACATGTGGGAGGGGGCTTGCCCCCGATGGCGGTGGGTCAGTCACAGTATGTGTTGACTGAACCAGTGCTATCGGGAGCAAGCCCCCTCCCACATTGGATTGCATTTCTATTTGGCGGGTTATTTTTTAAGGCCCAGCTTCTTCAGTTCTTCATCACGCAACTCACGACGCAGGATCTTGCCCACGTTGGTGGTCGGCAATGCATCACGGAACTCCACCGCCTTGGGCACCTTGTAGGCAGTGACGTTGGCGCGCATGTGCTCCATCACCTGGTCCTTGGTGAGGGTGGCCCCCGGTTTGACCACGATGAAGAGCTTGATGATCTCCCCGGATTTTTCGTCCGGCACACCGATGGCCGCGCATTGCAGCACGCCCGGCAGGCCTGCCAGCACGTCTTCCAGCTCGTTGGGGTACACGTTGAAACCGGAGACCAGGATCATGTCCTTCTTGCGGTCGACAATGCGCATGTAGCCGTCCGGCTGGATGATCGCGATGTCGCCGGTCTTGAGCCAGCCTTCACTGTCGAGCATCTCGTCGGTGGCGTCCTGGCGCTGCCAGTAGCCCTTCATCACTTGCGGGCCCTTGACGCACAGCTCGCCGGTTTCACCCAGCGCCAACTCAGTGCCGTCGTCGGCAATGACTTTACACACGGTAGACGGCACCGGAATGCCAATGGTACCGATCTGGATATGCTGGATCGGGTTGACGGTGGCTACCGGGCTGGTTTCGGTCATGCCGTAACCTTCGCAGATGCCACAGCCGGTCACGGCCTTCCAACGCTCAGCGGCGGCCAGCTGCAGGGCCATGCCGCCCGACAGGGTGACTTTCAGCGCGGAGAAGTCCAGCTTGCGGAAGCCTTCGTTGTTGCACAGCGCCACGAACAACGTGTTCAGGCCGACAAAACCGCTGAACTTCCACTTCGACAACTCCTTGACCATAGCAGGCAGGTCGCGCGGGTTGCTGATCAGGATGTTGTGGTTGCCGATGAGCATCATCGCCATGCAATGAAAGGTGAAGGCATAGATGTGGTACAGCGGCAGCGGCGTGATCAGGATCTCGCAGCCTTCGTTGAGGTTGGAGCCCATCAGCGCCTTGCACTGCAACATGTTGGCGACGAGGTTGCGGTGGGTGAGCATCGCGCCCTTCGCCACGCCGGTGGTGCCGCCGGTGTATTGCAACACGGCCACGTCGCTGCTGGCCGGGCTGGCGTCGCTGACCGGTTGACCGTGGCCCTTGGCGAGCACGTCGTTGAACTTGATCGCCTGAGGCAAGTGATACGCCGGGACCATTTTCTTCACGTACTTGATGACGCTGTTGACCAGCAGGCGCTTGAGCGGCGGCAACAGGTCGGCGACTTCGGTGACGATCACATGCTTGACGGCGGTCTTGGGCACCACCTTTTCCGCCAGGTGGGCCATGTTGGCCAGGCAGACCAGGGCCTTGGCACCGGAGTCGTTGAATTGGTGTTCCATTTCCCGCGCGGTGTACAGCGGGTTGGTGTTGACCACGATCAGGCCGGCGCGGATGGCGCCGAATACCGCGACCGGGTATTGCAGGACGTTGGGCAGTTGCACAGCGATTCGATCGCCGGGCTTCAAGTCGGTGTGTTGTTGCAGGTACGCGGCGAAGGCGCCGGACAGTTCGTACAATTCACCGTAGGTGATTGTCTTGCCCAGGTTGCTGAAGGCCGGTTTGTTGGCGAAGCGCTGGCAGGACTGCTTCAGTACCGCCTGAATATTCGGATACTCGTCTGGATTGATTTGTGCAGCAATCCCGGCGGGGTACTTATCCTTCCAAAAGTCTTCGTTCATGGAAGCCCACTCCTCAGCGACGTCAGCGACGCGAATTCATCATCGCATTTGATGCGATTATTATTGGTGTATGTTTTTTTAAGGTGAATCTGGCGCTTTCAAGCAGGCCTAGACGTCACAAAGCGCGCCGAGAGTAGCAGCTTTGCCAAGGGCCGACTAGAGCCTAAAGAGGGCTCGACAGTCATAAACATGACTATCCTACAATATTTAGTCACACTTTAATCGTAGCTGAAATCCCCAGCAGAAGGCTCTGGAACAAGGCTTCCAGAACAACATTAAACAAATGTGGGAGGGGGCTTGCCCCCGATGGCAGCGGACCAGTCACCAGATGCAGTGACTGATACTCTGCTATCGGGGGCAAGCCCCCTCCCACATTTGAATTACATTTCAATTCAAGATCAGGCGATGTCGCGCAGCTCCCGCCGCAGGATCTTGCCCACCGGCGTCATCGGCAACGAATCGCGCAACACAATCTGCTTGGGCACCTTGTACCCCGTGAAGTTGGCCTTGCAGTAGGTCTTCAATTCTTCAAGGCTCACGCCTTCGGCCCGCGCCACCACAAACAGCTTCACGGCCTCCCCCGTGCGCTCGTCCGGTACGCCGATCACCGCACAGTTGGCTACCGCCGGGTGCGCCATCACCACGTCTTCGATTTCGTTGGGGTACACGTTGAAACCCGAGACGATGATCAGGTCTTTCTTGCGGTCGACAATACGTACAAAGCCGTCCTCATCAATCACCGCAATGTCGCCAGTCTTGAGCCAACCCTCGGCGTCCAGGGTCTCGGCGGTCGCAGCCGGCTGCTGCCAGTAACCCTTCATCACCTGCGGGCCCTTGATGCACAGCTCGCCGCGTTCGCCCAGCGGCAACTCGACGCCTTCATCATCAATCACTTTCATCGCGGTAGCCGGCACGGGGATGCCCACGGTGCCGAGGCGCGATTTGTTGCCATAAGGGTTGGTGCTGGCCACTGGCGAGGTTTCTGTCAGGCCGTAGCCTTCGCCAATGGTGCAGCCGGTGATTTGCTGCCAGCGTTCGGCTGTGGCCTTGATCAGTGCCGTGCCACCGGAGTTGGTGAGTTTGAGGTGGGAGAAGTCCAGCGTCTTGAATTCCGGATGGTCCATCAACGCCACAAACAGTGTGTTAAGCCCCAGCAACCCGGTAAAGCGCCACTTTTTCAGCTCCTTGATAAACCCGCCGATGTCCCGTGGATTGGTGATCAGTACGTTGTGGTTACCCGTGACCATCATGCACATGCAGTTCGCGGTGAAGGCATAGATGTGGTACAGCGGCAGCGGCGCGATCATCACCTCCTGCCCTTCCTTGATCAACGGGTGGCCGTCGTCGCCAACCTGGGACATGCACGCACGGGCCTGCTGCATGTTCGCCACCAGGTTGCCATGGGTCAGCATCGCACCCTTGGCCAGGCCGGTGGTGCCGCCGGTGTATTGCAGCACGGCGACGTCATCGAGGGTCACCGGATGACGCGTGATCCCCAGGCCGGCGCCCATGCGCAGCGCACGCTTGAACGACACCGCACGCGGCAGGCTGTAGGCCGGGACCATCTTCTTGACCTTGTCGACCACAGTGTTGACCAGCCAGCCTTTGGCGGCGGGCAGGAAGTCACCCATCCTGGCTTCGATCAGGTAGTCGATCTCGGTGTCGCTGCACACCTCCTGCACCCGCGCACCGAACAGGTTGAGGTAGACCAGCGCACGCACGCCGGCGTCCTTGAACTGGTGGCGCATCTCGCGCGGGGTGTACAGCGGGTTGGTGTTGACCACAATCAGCCCGGCGCGCAGGGCGCCGAACACGGCAATCGGGTAATGCAGCACGTTGGGCATCTGTACGGCGATGCGCTCGCCGGGCTTGAGGTCGGTGTGCTGTTGCAGGTAACCGGCGAACGCCGCACTCTGGCGCTCAAGCTCGGCGTAGGTCAGGGTGACGCCCATGTTGCTGAAGGCCGGACGGTCGGCGAAGGTCTTGCACGAGCGTTCGAAGACTTCGATCACCGACTTGTAGGCCGTGAGGTCGATATCATTGGGAACGCCCGCCGCGCGTTTGTCATTCCAGAAACCAGGTTGCATTATTCTTGTCCCCTTACCTGAGTGTGTCCGGCCGCTTAAAAAAAGCGGAGCTTTGGGGACGTTAGCAGCTATGACCAAACAGGCAAATACGCTAAATCGTGTCATTGATTGTATGAATCTTGCCGCTGATGCGTAGGCAGATACCCCGGCCCTCGGCAGATGAGCTATACACTGCAACGACCCCGAGCAGACCTTGAAGAAAGGAAGCGCCATGAACCACAGCACCTTCTGGCTGACCGCGAATGACCGCAGTCGCCTGTACGTCAATCAGTGGATGCCTGAAGGCCCGGTTCACGCCGTGGTCATGCTGTCCCACGGCATGGCTGAGCACAGCGGGCGTTATGCGCGGCTGGCCGAAGCGTTATGTGGCGCTGGCTATGGCGTGTATGCACCGGACCAGCGTGGCCACGGCCGCACCGCCGACGAAGGCACCTTGGGGCTCTACGCCGAAAAGGATGGCTGGAACAAAGTGGTGGGTGACCTGGCCAGCCTCAATCAGCACATCGGCCAGCAGCAACCGGGGCTGCCGATCATCCTGCTGGGCCACAGCATGGGCAGCTATATAGCCCAGGCCTACCTGCTGCATCACAGCGCCAGCCTGCACGGGGCGATTCTCAGTGGTTCGAATTTCCAGCCGGTGGCGCTGTACCGCGCCGCACGGGTGATCGCGCGGGCCGAGCGTTTGCGCCAGGGCGCGCGCGGGCGCAGTGCGTTGATCGAGTTCCTGTCATTTGGCTCGTTCAACAAAGCATTCAAGCCCAACCGCACGGCGTTCGACTGGCTCAGCCGTGACCCGGCTGAAGTGGACAAGTACATCAACGATCCACTGTGCGGCTTCCGGTGTACCAACCAACTGTGGATCGACCTGCTGGGCGGCTTGCAGCAAATCAGCAAAGCGTCCAATCTCGTCCAGATCGATCCGGGGCTGCCGATCCTGGTGATGGGCGGCGAATGTGATCCGGTGAGTGAGGGCAAGCGTCTCAAAAGCCTGGCCCATGCGCTGCGTGAGGCCGGCTGTCAGCATCTGCAACTGAATATCTACCCGCAGGCGCGTCACGAAGTGTTCAACGAAACCAACCGCGATGCCGTTATCGCGGATGTACTGACGTGGCTCGACCAGGCCCTGACCTTGCGCAGGCCGGCTCACTGCGAATAACTTTTCTTTTAAAATCAGCCGTTTAAAATCGGCCGATAATTACCGATTAGCCACAGGATGCACCTTTAGATGACACAGGTAACCAACACCCCGTACGAAGCCCTGGAAGTCGGCCAGACCGCCAGCTACAGCAAACTTGTAGAAGAGCGCGATATCCAGCTGTTCGCCGCCATGTCCGGCGACCACAACCCGGTGCACCTGGACGCCGAATATGCCAAGGCGACCATGTTCAAGGAGCGTATTGCCCACGGCATGTTCAGCGGTGCGCTGATCAGCGCGGCGGTGGCCTGCGAGCTGCCTGGGCCGGGCACTATCTATATCGGCCAGCAGATGACCTTTCAGAAGCCGGTCAAGATCGGCGACACACTGACGGTGCGCCTGGAAATCCTTGAAAAACTGCCGAAATTCCGCGTGCGTATTGCCACTCGCGTGTTCAACCAGCGCGATGAGCTGGTAGTGGATGGCGAAGCCGAGATTCTCGCCCCGCGTAAGCAGCAGGTTGTAACGTTGACCGAGCTGCCGCCAATCAGCATCGGCTGACTCAAGGCCGACACAACACAAATGTGGGAGGGGGCTTTCCCCCCTCCCACATTTTTTTTACCGCATTTGGCTTACGACTGAGCGCGAGCCTGGTTACGCAGGGCTTTCACCTGGTCATGGTTGCGCTGTACGCCATGGTACTGACGCTCAACCAGGTCACGGATGCCCAGCAGGTTGTGCTTGTTGATCTTCTCGATCGCTTCCTTGTAAGCCTTGAGTGCGTGATCTTCACCGCGCTCGGCTTCGTTCAGCACAGCCTCTTCATCTTTACCGGTGAGCATCGACTTCACATCGACCCAACCACGATGCAGCGCGCCGGCCATGCTGCCGGAGTCTTCCGGATCACCGCCCAGTGCACGTACGGCGGTTTTCAGCTCGGCGGCAGCGGTTGCGCAATCAGCGGAACGCTTGGCAAACAGCGCCTTGAGTTCTGGGTGCTTGATGTCTTCTGCGCATTCTTTGAAACCTTTCTGGCCGTCGATGCTGGTCTCGATCAGGTCGTTGAGTACGAAGATCGATTCTTTATTGATGTCAGTCATTTTTCAATTCCTCAGGCAGGTTACGAAGGGTTGTCTTAATGATTGCAGCGCTCGTGCCAGGTTTTGAAAAACAGTTTTTATGTTTAATTTCAACAACTTAAAAATATTTGAACCATCTGTATGTACGTTATTTGCATGATCTGTCATTTGGCCTTCATGCAGAATGCCTGTATTTTCCGAAGTCTCGACTCACGCCACTGACGTCCCCATGAACCCCGAAAAACTCGAATTGCTGATCACCCGCGAAATGCCCTTCGGCAAATACAAGGGCCGGATCATCGCTGACCTGCCGGGCCCCTACCTGAATTGGTTTGCCCGTGAGGGTTTCCCCCACGGCGAGCTGGGCGGTTTGCTGGCCTTGATGCAGGAAATCGACCACAACGGTTTGTCGGAACTGCTCGACCCCTTGCGCGCCAAGCACGGCAAGCCTGCCCCGCGTCATTAATCAGGAGCGTCGCCATGCCACGCAATGCTGACAACGAACTGCACTGGCAGGCCATCGCCCAGCGCTACGACCTGGAACCGGGTCCGATCAATCTGGAAAACGGCTACTTCGGGCGCATGAGCCGTGCAGTCCAGGCGCAGTACCTGGACCACGTGGCGTTTATCAACCGCAGCAATTCGTTGCACGTGCGCCAGCGCTTCGAACAAGGCGAAAACGTCGAGATCCGCCGCCAATTGGCCGAGTTGATCGATGTGGCCCCGGAGTCGGTCGCCTTCACCCGCAACGCCACCGAAGCCTTGCAGTCGCTGATTCGCAACTACAACCGCCTGCAACCGGGCGACCAAGTGCTGATCAGTGATCTGGAGTACGACACCGTCAAGGGCGCCATGCGCTGGTTGGCCGGGGTTCGCGGTGTCGAGGTGATTGAGCTTTCCCACACGCACCCGGCCAGTTTCGACAACCTGTTGCAGACCTATCGCACCGCCTTCGCTGAGTACCCGCGTATAAAGCTGATGGCGCTGACCCACGTCACCCACCGCACAGGCCTGGTGATGCCCATTGCAGCCATCGCCGAGGCGGCGCGTGAACAGGGTATCGACGTGATTCTCGACGGCGCCCATGCCCTGGGCCAGATCGACTTCAACCTCGCCGAGCTGGGCATCCAGTTCGCTGGCTTTAACCTGCATAAATGGATCGGCGCGCCGCTGACCCTGGGTTTTCTGTACATCGCCCCGGAGCGCCTCGCAGATATCGACCCGGACATGGGTGAGTTCCACTACCCCATCACGGACGTGCGTGCACGCACGTCCTACAGCACGCCAAACTTTCCGGCCTTGATGACCTTGCCACTGGTGTTTGAAGAACATCGGGCATTGGGGGGCGCGGCGGCCAAAGGTGCGCGGGTCAATTACCTGCGCGATCTGTGGGTAAGCCAGGTGCGCCCCCTCAAAGGCATTGAGGTGCTGACTTCGGATGATCCACGGCTGTATTGCGGGATTACCGCGCTCAAATTCAGCGGGCGTGACCAGCAGGTGATGGTGGATCGGTTGCTCAAGGATTACGGCCTGTTCACCACCACGCGCACCGGGGCGGCGTTTGGTACGTGCATCCGGGTGACACCAGGGTTGCTCACATCAAAGGCGGACATTGATGTGCTGGTCAACGCCATTACCGAACTGAGCACAGACTGAAAATGTGGTGGCCTCACGGCTTTTTGCAGGCAAAAAAAAGCGGTACACCGACCAAGTGCACCGCAAAAATGCCGTTAAGCACAGCAACAACGATTCGGTAAATCAGATCAATCCAGCAGCGCCAGCGCCTCGGCGGTGACTTCCTGGATGCGGGCCCAGTCGCCGTTCTTGATCCACTCAGGATCAAGCATCCAGCTACCGCCCACGCACATCACGTTTTTCAACGCCATGTAGTTTTTGATGTTGGCCGGGCCGACGCCGCCGGTCGGGCAGAATTTCACTTCGCCGAACGGGCCGCCCAGGGCCTTGATGGCCGCCACGCCGCCGCTGACTTCCGCCGGGAACAGCTTGAAGCGGCGATAACCCAGGCCATAGCCTTCCATGATGCCCGAGGCATTGCTGATGCCCGGCAACAGCGGGATCGGGCTGTGCACCGAGGCTTCCAGCAGGTCGCGGGTAATGCCGGGGGTGACGATAAATTGCGAGCCGGCAACCTCGGCTGCTTCGAGCATGTGACGGTCGAGCACGGTGCCGGCACCGGTGCACAGTTCAGGGCGCTGCTCGCGCAGCACCTGAATGGCCTTGAGGCCGAACTCGGAACGCAGGGTCACTTCCAATGCGGTCAAACCACCGGCTGCCAGGGCATCGGCCAACGGCAGGATGTCCTGTTCGCGGGCGATGGTGATCACCGGCAGGATCCGCGCCTTGGCGCAGAGGCTGTCGATCAAGGCAACTTTATCCGCCATGGACACGGTCGGTTGAGGGCTTTTCATAGCGGCTGATCCTTGGCTCATGGGCACCAGTAAATCTCTAATGTAGGTTGCAAAAACGCGCGAATCGGCATGGCAGCAACGTCGTCACTGGCCAGGGCGGCGCTCAAGGTGGTCAATTTCGAACTGCCGGAAATCGACAGCACGGTGTAGGTGGCCGTGGCCAGCAACGCGCGACTCATGGTCAGGCGCTGGTGCGGCACGGTCGGCGCGAGCATCGGCCAGCAACGGCGGGTACCGTCTGGCTGCAGGGCTTCATTCAAGTTCGGGCTGTTGGGAAACAGCGACGCCGTGTGGCCGTCGTCGCCCATGCCCAGTACCAGGACATCAATGCCTGGCAGTTCGCCCAGCAGGCGATCGGCCTGCTCGGCAGCGTCTTCAAGGTTGGCGGCGGCACTGTACAGGCTCAAAAACTTGGCTTTGGCGGCCGGGCCCTGCAACAGGTGCTGCTTCAACAGGCCGGCATTGCTGTCGGCGTGTTCCACCGGCACCCAGCGCTCGTCGGCCAGGGTGATGGTGACTTTGGACCAGTCCAGGCCTTGCTTGGCCAGATGCTGGAAAAACGCAACCGGGCTGCGCCCACCGGACACCACCAACGTCGCCTCGCCACGGGCACTGATAGCCGCACGCAGTTGTTCGGCCACGTCCAGCGCCAAGCCCTCGGCCAGCAGCACCGGGGTGCGGTACTCATGGGCGGTTACACCCTGAGGCAGTTTCAATTCAGATATCGCCATACCACGACCTCCCATCCCGCGTGATCAGTGCAATGGAGCTCATCGGCCCCCAGGAACCCGCCGCGTACGGCTTGGGCGCATCACCGGATTTTTTCCACCCGGCGATCAACTGGTCACACCACTTCCACGCGGCTTCGATTTCATCTTTACGGACAAACAGGTTCTGATTGCCGCGCATCACTTCCAACAGCAGCCGCTCGTAGGCATCGGGGATGCGTGCACTGCGATAGGTGTCGGAAAAATTCAGTTGCAGTGGCCCGCTGCGCAGTTGCATGCCTTTGTCCAGGCCCTGCTCCTTGGTCATCACACGCAAGGAAATCCCTTCGTCCGGCTGCAGGCGGATGATCAGCTTGTTGCTGATCTGCAAGCGCTGCTCGGGGGCGAAGATGTAGTGGGACGGTTCCTTGAAGTGGATAACGATCTGCGACAACTTTTGCGGCATGCGTTTGCCGGTACGCAGGTAGAACGGCACCCCGGCCCAACGCCAGTTGCGGATATCGGCACGCAGCGCGACGAAAGTCTCCGTGTCGCTCTGGGTGTTGGAGTTGTCTTCTTCCAGGTAACCCGGCACGGCCTTGCCGGCGCTGTAACCGGCGATGTACTGGCCACGTACCACTTGGGTAGTCAGCCCATCCGGGCTGATCGGCGCCAGGGCCTTGAGCACCTTGACCTTCTCGTCACGGATGCTGTCGGCAGACAGGTCGGCCGGCGGGTCCATGGCGATCAGGCAAAGCAGTTGCAGCAGGTGATTCTGGATCATGTCCCGCAGTTGGCCGGCCTTGTCGAAATAGCCCCAACGGCCTTCGATACCTACCTGCTCGGCCACGGTGATTTCCACGTGGGAGATGTAGTTCTGGTTCCACTGGGTTTCGAACAGGCTGTTGGCGAAACGCAGCGCGATCAGGTTCTGGACGGTCTCTTTGCCCAGGTAGTGGTCGATGCGGTAGGTGCGGTTTTCCGGGAAAAACTGCGCCACGGCGTCGTTGACCTTGCGCGAGGACTCCAGGTCCGAACCGATGGGCTTTTCCAGCACCACGCGGGTGTTTTCGGCCAGGCCGACCTTGGACAGGTTCTCGCAGATCGCGCCATACACCGCCGCCGGCGTGGCGAAATAGGCGATCAGGCATTGCTCGGTGCCGGCCAGTTCAGCCAGGGCCACGTAGTCGTCGGCCTTCATGAAGTCGACGTGGACATAGGTCAGGCGCGCCAGGAAACGTTGGGCGATGCTTTCGTCCAATTCCTTGCCGACGTACTTGCGCAGTTCTTTTTCGATATGGGCCAGGTGCTGTTGCTCGGAACCGGCTTCACGGGCCAGGGCCAGGATGCGCGTGTCGTCGTGCAGCAGCCCGGCGCCATCAAGTTGATAGAGGGCAGGAAATAACTTGCGCAGCGCCAGATCACCCAAGGCGCCAAAGAGGGCAAAGGTGCAGGGTTCTACGGTTATCGAAGGCATGATGTTTGTTCTTTTATCAAGTTAAGCTACAAATACCTTTTTTCAAGGCATCACTCAAGGAAAAATGTAGTAATAACCACAACATTTTCCCGAAATACGCATTCCGAGTGGTGGTGTTCAGCTACCCTCAGTAGGATAGGCCACCGCGAAATGCCACTCGTCGATTGGCTACCGCCCTTTATTTGCATCGTCGCCCGAAGGAAAGACTGAATGGACCGCGTGCGAAATCTTCTGGAACAGATCCGGAACCGCCTCGAAGAATTAAACAAGGCCGAGAAAAAAGTCGCCGAGGTCATCCTGCTCAACCCGCAGCAGGCGACCCGCTTCTCTATCGCCGCCCTTGCCCAGGCCGCTTCGGTCAGTGAACCGACGGTCAACCGTTTCTGCCGTTCATTCGGCGTCAGCGGTTACCCTGAACTTAAATTGCAGCTGGCGCAAAGCCTGGCCAGCGGCGCGGCGTATGTCAGCCGCGCAGTGGAAGCCGATGATAACCCCGAGGCCTACACCCAGAAGATCTTTGGCAGCGCCATCGCGTCCCTGGACAGCGCCTGCCAGGCCCTGGACCCGAACCTGATCAGCAAGGCCGTAGACCTGTTGATCCAGGCGCGGCAGATCCACTTCTTCGGCCTGGGCGCCTCGGCGCCGGTGGCCATGGATGCGCTGCACAAATTCTTCCGCTTCAACCTGTCAGTGACCGCCCATGCCGACGTGCTGATGCAACGCATGATCGCCTCGGTGGCGCATACGGGCGAGCTGTTCGTGATTATTTCCTACACCGGGCGTACCCGCGAGCTGGTGGAAGTGGCGCGTATTGCGCGGGAAAACGGTGCGTCAGTACTGGGTGTCACCGCAGAGAACTCACCGCTGGCCAAGGCCAGCACCGTGAGTTTGAACATTCCGCTGCCGGAAGACACCGACATCTACATGCCGATGACCTCGCGGATCATCCAATTGACGGTGCTGGATGTGCTGGCGACCGGCATGACCTTGCGCCGTGGCGTGGATTTCCAGCCGCATTTGCGCAAGATCAAAGAGAGCTTGAATGACAGCCGGTATCCGGTGGGGGATGAGTTTAACTAAGCCAGCATGTGTGTTGGCTTTACTGGCTCTATCGGGGGCAAGCCCCCTCCCACATTTGAAATGTATTCACAGGTCAAAGTGTGGGAGGGGGCTTGCCCCCGATAGGGCCATCAGCCACACCGCTAAACCCCAGCCCGAGCCTGCAAACTCAAATGCGCCCTCTCCCCCGGCGCCAAACTGGCCCCGGCCATCGCCGATTCCACACACACAAACCCCGACGCCTCGTTGAAGCTCACGCCCAGCAACGGCCGGCTGCCCGGATGCCAGACCACGGTGTCCGCACTGTCACCCGTGTCGATGCACAGTTCACGCTGCCAAGCATGATCCTTGAGCTGCAATTCACCCTCGTGCTGGAACACCCGCTGACACCCACCGTCCACCCGCAACTCGCCTTCCTGCTGGCAAACCTGGCGACTGAGTTGGT
Organism: Pseudomonas sp. SR18; assembly: GCF_023701505.1. Classification (NCBI taxonomy): domain Bacteria; kingdom Pseudomonadati; phylum Pseudomonadota; class Gammaproteobacteria; order Pseudomonadales; family Pseudomonadaceae; genus Pseudomonas; species Pseudomonas sp. SR18. The sequence goes on from NZ_JAMQAU010000018.1 coordinate 51,416, forward strand.
CATAACCTTGCGCACCGTCGAGCCCAGACAGCGCTATCTCGTCGACGTGACCAATACGCCAGTAAGCGTGCAAAGCATGGCTCAACTGGCACGGGAGTTCGTCCTGATGCTCGGTGCTCAGGCGCAGTTCCAGGGTGTCGCCCAGGTGCGCGTGCAGGTCGACCTGCCAGTCGCACAGCTGCAATTGCCAGTGCAGACGCACGCCGTCGTCGTCGGTGCTGCTGTCGAGGAGCTTCCAGTCGATCAACCGCGCCCAGCCGTGAGATGGCCATGCGTTTTCGCTCGGATGGCGGCCATACCACGGCCAGCACACCGGCACGCCGCCACGGATGGCGCCGACTTGCGGCCACTTGGCCGCGCACCACAACCAGGGTTTCTGGCCACGGGGTTGGAAATGCAACAGTTGCGCACCCTGGCGGCTGAACACCGCCTGGCACAGCGGGTGGTCAATCACCAGCACATCGCGCATCTGAAAGCGCTCCCAGGCGAACACCGGACGCTCGCGCAGGGATTTGAAAAAGCGTTGCAGCGGATGCTCATGCATGTGCCACGGTCCTGAATATCACAGTGCAGCCCAAAAAAAAGCGGATAGCCATGGCTACCCGCAAATGCGCACAGAGAGAAGGAGCTTATCGCAACAGCGTTAGAACGTAGACTGAATTTTCAGGCCAGCCACCAGCGCGTTGTCGACTTTATCCACGCCGCCCGGTTGGACAACGTATTGCAGGTTGGGACGCACGGTCAGCCAGTTGGTGACGTGGAAACCGTAGTTGATTTCGAAGTTGTACTCGGTCTCGCGAATCGGCCGGTACAGTGGGTTGTCATAGTCGCTCACGCCGTTGGAGGCATTGAGCAGTTCGGCGTCTTTCTTCACGTCATCGTTGACGTGCAGACGCGCGGCACCAATACCGACGTCATCTTTTGGACGCGCATCGAATGGGCCTTTGTACACCAGCATGATCGACTGGTAGTTGTCGACAGTGTTGGTTTCCTTGTCGTGGAACGTGGCGTTGGCAGCGATGTTCAGGCCACGGGAAGCATCACCGTTGTGGCTGGTGAGTTGCTGTTGCGCAACGAACCAGTAGCCTTTTTTGCTGCTGTGGGTGCGGTAGTCTGCGCGGGTAGTGGCCGCGTCATTGCCATTCACGTCTTCACGGACGTCGCTGGCATCGGCGGCGCTCTTGTAGAAGCCCACACGGTATTCGCCCGGCAGGTTATTCACCTTCGGCGACCAGACCAATTCCACCGGGATCACAGTGCCTTTGGTGCCGCTGCCACTCAGTTTGAAGCCGTTGCCGTGCTCCAGTTGCGACGGGTTCTGGTTGTACGCGCCGATTTGCGCATACAGCTCAGGCGTGATGTTGTACTTCACGCGGATCGCGGCCTGGCTGACCGGCCAGTTGTACCAGGTGCTGACGTAGTTACCCACTTGCGAGCCGCAGAACGACAGGTTCTGGAAGTCGCATGGGAAGGTGTTGAAGTCTTCGCCTTCACCGAAGTAGCCGAGCTTGACGTCCAACTTGTTGTCGAACATCTGGTGCTGGATCCAGAACTGGGTCAGACGCACCATGTGGCCACGGCCGTAGACTTCCATCGACGAGCTGAGCGTGCCGGCACGCGGGTCGCCAATGCGGTCGTTGGAGATGTTCTGGCCATTACGGTTGGTGAACTGGATCTTGGCCTGGGTGTTGTCCCAGCCCCACAGTTTTTGCAGGTCCAGGGCAACGCCCAGACCGAACTGGTCAGCGTAGCGACCGGTCTTGTCGTTGTTGTAACCACCGTGGGCGTTGTAGCCCATTTCCCCTACGTAGTCGGCCTTGATATCGATACCTTGCTCGATCAGCTTGGTACGCTCGCCGCCCCAATCGCCGGTCATCCATTTGGAATCGGCGCTGAACGCATCGGCCGCCATCGCATTGGCGGACAATACAAGGGCTGCTGCAGCTGACAGTTGGCAGATCAGCCGGGTGTTGTTGTGTTGCTTTTTCATCCCTACATCCTCGTCTTTATTGTTATTAAACTGTTTTTATCTAACGCGGGTTACATTTTTTTAACTAAAACAACAACTTATCTCGTTCAGCGACCCTTGAATTGGGCCACGTTATCGGCGTGCCCCTGTGTCGGCACTGAAGTAGCCGTGCCCAGACGCTCACCGGTGTTGGCGTCAAACAGCAGCACCTTGGCCGGATCGAATTGCAGGGTCAGGGTCTCGCCCACCTGAGGTGCCACATCGGGCGCCAGGCGGCAGCAGACTTTGGTGTCGTTGAGTTGCACGAACACCAGGGTGTCCGGCCCGGTCGGCTCGGTGACCTGGACTTCGGCACGAATGCTCGACGCACTGTCGCCCTCGCCCGCCGCCAACAGGATTTGCTCCGGGCGCAGGCCCAGGATCACGTCGCGGTCTTCCAGGCCGGCATCTGTCACGTTCAACGCCAGCTCGCAACGCGCCTGGCCGCTGTCGAGCAGAGCTACCAGGCGACCGTCCTTGCGTTGCAGGCGCAGCGGCACAAAGTTCATCGGCGGCGAGCCGATAAAGCTCGCCACAAATTGGTTGGCCGGGTTGTTGTAGATCTCTTTCGGCGTGCCGAACTGCTGGATGATGCCGTCCTTCATGACCGCCACTTTATCGCCCAGGGTCATGGCTTCGATCTGGTCGTGGGTCACGTAGACCGTGGTGGTCTTGAGGCGCTGGTGCATCAGTTTCATTTCGGTGCGCATCTCGACGCGCAGCTTGGCGTCGAGGTTGGACAGCGGTTCGTCGAACAGATAGATCTTCGGCCGACGCGCCAACGCCCGGCCCATGGCCACGCGCTGCTGCTGGCCGCCGGAGAGTTGGCCCGGCTTGCGGTTGAGCAGGTGTTCGATCTGCAGCAGCTTGGCCACGCGCGCGACTTCGGCGTCGATGTCGGCTTGAGGCATCTTGCGGATCTTCAGGCCGAATTCGATGTTCTCGCGCACGCTCATGGTCGGGTACAGCGCGTAGGACTGGAACACCATGGCGATGTCGCGGTCCTTGGGGCTCATGCCGCTGACGTCTTGATCACCGATCATGATCGCGCCGCCGGTGATGGTCTCAAGGCCGGCGATGCAGTTCATCAGCGTGGATTTACCGCAGCCCGAAGGGCCGACCAGGATCAGGAATTCACCTTCCTTGATCGACAGTTCGATGTTCTTCAAGGTGTCGGGCAGGCCGGCGCCATAGGTCTTGTTTACATTGCGAAGTTCAAGCGTAGCCATGATTACCCCTTGACCGCGCCGGCCGTGAGGCCGCGCACGAAATACTTGCCTGCGATCACATAGACCAGCAGGGTCGGCAGCCCGGCGATCATCGCCGCCGCCATATCCACGTTATATTCCTTGGCCCCGGTGCTGGTGTTGACCAGGTTGTTCAGCGCCACCGTGATGGGCTGGGAGTCGCCACTGGAGAACACCACGCCGAACAGGAAGTCGTTCCAGATCTGGGTGAACTGCCAGATCAGGCAGACCATGATGATCGGTGTCGACATCGGCAGAATGATCTGACGGAAGATGGTGAAGAATCCCGCACCGTCCAGGCGCGCGGCCTTGATCAGCGCGTCCGGAATGCTCACGTAGTAGTTACGGAAGAACAGCGTGGTGAACGCCAGGCCGTAGACCACATGGATGAACACCAAGCCAGTGGTGGTGCTCGCCAGGCCCATCTTGCCGAGGGTGAAAGACGCCGGCAGCAGCACGGTCTGGAACGGCAGGAAGCAGCCGAACAACAGCAGGCCGAAGAACAGCTGTGAACCACGGAAGCGCCAGAACGACAGCACATAGCCGTTCAATGCGCCGATGGCGGTGGAAATGAGTACGGCGGGAACGGTGATCTTGATCGAGTTCCAGAAGTAACCATCGACGGTGTCCCAGGCCTTGACCCAGCCAATGCCGGTGACCACGGTGGGCCAGCTCAGCAGGTTGCCGTTGGTGATGTCTTCCGGGGTTTTGAAGCTGGTGAGCAGCATCACCACCAGCGGCACCAGATACAGCAGCACCGCAAGGATCAGCACCGCGTAGATCGCAACGCGGCTCAGGCTGATGGCCGGTTTGTTAGCGAGACTAGTCATTACGCTTGGTCCTCAGCTCGGAGTAGAGGTAAGGCACGATGATCGCGAGGATCGCACCGAGCATCAGGATGGCACTGGCAGAGCCCATGCCCATCTGGCCACGGCTGAAGGTGAACGAGTACATGAACATCGCCGGCAGGTCGGACGAATAGCCCGGACCACCCGCGGTCATGGCCGCCACCAGGTCGAAGCTCTTGATCGCAATGTGCGCCAGGATCATCACCGCACTGAAAAACACCGGACGCAGGCTGGGCAACACCACGCTCCAGTAGATGCGCGGCAGGCTCGCGCCGTCGATCTGGGCGGCACGGATGATCGATTGATCAACGCCACGCAAACCGGCAAGGAACATTGCCATGATGAAACCGGAGGCTTGCCAGACAGCGGCGATCACCAGGCAATAGACCACACGGTCCGGGTCGATCAGCCAATCGAGACGGAAGCCTTCCCAGCCCCAGTCACGCAGGAGTTTGTCCAGGCCCATGCCCGGGTTGAGCAGCCATTTCCAGGCGGTACCGGTGACGATCATCGAGAGCGCCATCGGGTACAGGTAAATAGTGCGGATGAAGCCTTCGCGGCGGATTTTCTGGTCGAGGAAGATCGCCAGGGTCACGCCGATCACCAGGGTGATGCCGATAAACATGCCGCCAAACAGCGCCAGGTTCTTGCTCGCCACCCACCAGCGATCGTTGTCGAATAAACGCTCGTACTGCGCCAGGCCCGCCCACTTGTAGCTCGGCAGGAACGTAGACGTGGTGAACGACAGCACAAACGTCCACAGGATGTAGCCGTAGAAGCCCACCAACACGATGAACATGCTGGGCGCCAGCACCAATTTGGGTAGCCAGCGCTGCAGTGCATCGAACGGCGAGGCTTTGCTGAACACAGCAACAGAACTCATGGGAAAATCCAATACAGGGAAAAGGACTACAGAAACAGGCCTTGTGAGGGGTCAGGGGTCCCCCTCACAAGGTCAGCTGTTACTTGGCTGACTTGATCGCAGCGCCGAGCTTCTTGGCGGTGTCGGCCGGGTCGGCTTTCGGGTCGTTGATGAAGTTGGTCACGACATCAAAGAACGCACCTTGCACAGCCAGGGTGGTGGCCATGTTATGCGCCATGCTTGGTTGCAGGCCGCCGGACTTGGCGTCTGCCAGGAAGTCCTTGGCGGCGGTCTGGGCGCAGGAGTCGAAGCCGAGCTTGTCCATTTCGTTGAGCATGTCGGTACGAACAGGGATCGAGCCCTTGTTGATGCTGAACACCTTCTGGAAGTTTTCACCCAGCACGACTTTGGCGATGTCCTGCTGACCGGCGGCGGTGCCTTTGTCTTTCTGCTTGAACACTGCCAGGGAGTCGATGTTGTAGGTGAAGGCTTTGTCGGTGCCCGGGAAGGCTACGCACTCGTAATCCTTGCCGGCGACTTTCTTGGCGGCCGTCCATTCGGACTTGGCCCAGTCACCCATGATCTGCATACCGGCCTTGCCGTTGATGACTTTGCCAGCTTCGAGGTTCCAGTCCTGGCCTTTGCCATCGACGTCCATGTAGGTCGCGACTTTCTTCAGCTCGGTGAGGGACTTGACCATTTCCGGGCCAGTCAGCGCAGCGTTGTCCAGGTCGACCAGGGCTTTTTTGTAACCATCGGCACCCATCACCGAAAGCACGACCGCTTCAAACACGGTGCTGTCCTGCCAAGGCTGACCACCGTGGGCAAGCGGGATGAAGCCTGCGGCCTTGAGCTTGTCGCCGGCTGCGTAGAATTCTTCGAGGGTGGTCGGGTTCTTGGTGATGCCGGCTTTCTTGAAGACTTCCGGGTTGATCCACAGCCAGTTCACACGGTGGATGTTGACCGGTACGGCAACGTAGTCACCGTCGTACTTCACGGTGTCGGAGACTTTCTTGTCGAGCAGGGAGTCCCATTTTTCTGCTTTGGCGACGTCTTTGAGCACGTCGGTGTCGAGCAGACCGGTGGACGCCCATTCCTGGATGTCGGGACCTTTGATCTGGGCAACGCCGGGCGGGTTGCCGGCGACCGCGCGGCTTTTCAGCACGGTCATGGCCGTGGCGCCACCGCCACCTGCGACGGCACCGTCTTTCCAGGTGAAGCCGTCTTTCTCAACTTGGGCCTTCAGGACATCTACAGCCGCTTTTTCGCCACCCGAGGTCCACCAATGCACAACTTCAACCGTCCCTTTGGAGTCGGCGGCAAATGCACTGAGGGGAAACAACGAGGCAACGGAAATAGCTACGGCGAGGCGATTAATCGCGTTCATCTGAATACCTTTTCTTGTTGTTATGCATGCAAGTCTAGGGCTTGCGCTGCACGGAGTTTAAACATGGTTTTTTCGAGCGCAGGTAACAAAGGGATGCACAAATGTCACCACTTGGTGACATAGCGCCCAGCACTCAACGCGCTGGTCATGCTCGGCGCCAAGGGCAGTGCAGGCAGCACCACCGCTTGCCAGGCATGGTACAGGTCCGGCTTGCCACCCCAGATGTTGCTGCTGGGCTGGTTGTGCGGATTGAGTTCGTGGTGCCAACTGCCGTGGATACGGTCGATGAAGTGGATTTCGCAGAACTCCCAGAAGCGCCGATACCAGATCTCGTAATGCAGTTCGCCCGTGCGTTTAAGCAAGGCTTGGGCTGCAGCGCTGGCCTCAGCGTGCGTCCAATGCAGGCGTTCGCACACCACCGGCTGGTGGTTCCAGTCCAGGGTGTAGACGATGCCGGGGGCGCCATCCACGGCCCAGGCATATTCGCAGGCACTGGCGAACAGGCCCTTGGCGTCGCTCACCAGCCACTCTGGCGTGACAAGCCCGGCTTGCAGGCGAGCGGCTTCCAGGTGCAGCACCAGCCGCGCCCATTCAAAACCGTGGCCGGGGGTGATGCCATAGGGGCGGAAGCCGTCGGCGCGGTTGTCTTCGTTGTAGTTGAGCAGCGGTTGCCAGTGCGGGTCGAAATGCTCGATGACCATGAACTGGTTGCTGGCCGCATGGGTGTGAATCACGCGCTCGACGATCCGCAGTGCACGGTCCAGCCAGCGGGTATCGCCCGTCACATCGGCCAGGGCGAGGAAGGCTTCGGTCGCGTGCATATTGCTGTTGGCGCCGCGATAGGCTTCGACGCCGCTCCAGTCCTGGGCAAAGGATTCGAGCATCACGCCCTCTTCTTCGCTCCAGAAAAACTGGTCGATGATGTGGGTCGCGTCATTGAGCAGGTTTTGCGCACCCGCTGCTCCCGCCACCACGGCCGAGCTGGCCGCCAGGGCGACGAACGCATGCAGGTAGGCGGCCTTGCCGGTGTTGCCATCCTGGGCCTGGGGCGTGGCGAACCAACCGCCGTGCTTGCTATCACGCAAAGGGCCACTGAGGGCCGCGACCCCGTGCTCGACCAGCGCCGCATAGCCCGGCAGACCCATGGCATGGGCCATGGCGAAGCTGTGGGTCATACGGGCGGTGTTCATGGTTTCGGCGTGGGCATTGGCCGGCAGTTGGCCTTTGTCGTCAAGGTTGCCAAACCCTTCTGGCAGGCGCGACGCCTTGGCAAATGCCAGCAGGCGCTGGCCTTCGGCAGCGAGCCAGGCATGGTGGGCAGGCGCGTTAAGCCAACTGCTGGCAGGCAGTGGTTGCATGGTCATGGGTGGCCCTTATTATTTTTTGTGGGATGACCGGAGTCTAAACAAGGGCGGGAGGTGGGCACGTAACGAAGGGGATGGGAAATGTCACCAAGTGGTGACATTGCAAAAGGACAGATGACTCCAGTGGTGAGCGGGCTCACCACAAGGGTCAGTCATCCCGGATGCCAGACGTCATTGGCCCAGCGGGGTGACCTTCGCCGGCGCGTTGAGCTGTTGCTGCAGGTTCTGCACCTGGCTCTGCAATGTAGTGATATTGCGCGTGGTCTGGATGCGGAACACGTCGAACTCTTTGTTGGTCGGCGCATCGCTATTGGCCGGCTGGTTGTCCTGCGCGCTTTTGAGCACCACCAAATCCTGCTCAAGACGCGCGATGGCGGCGCTTGGGTTGCCTTGTTTTTTCAGCGCCGCAACGTCGGCGACCAGCTCTTTGATCTCTGCGTCGCGCTTGCCCGCATCACCCTGTGCCGCCTTGAGCGTGGCTACGGCGTCGGTCAGGGCCTGGACCTGGCCTTGCAGCTTGGCGTTGGCGCTCGACAGCTCGGTAGTGCTGGCTGTCATTTGGGCGAGGCGTTTGTCCAGTTCGGTGGCCTGGCCGGCGACGCCGAGCTGCTGCTTGCCCTGCTCCAGCAATTGGCTTTCCAACTGCTTGATCTGCAGTTTCAATGCTTCGCTGCCGTTGTTCACGCTGGCTTCACTGGCGACAACCTTGCCGGAAATATCCTGCAGGCGCCCCGCCGCTTCTTCGCTGATGCGTGCAAAACTTTCCTGGGTGGCAACCAATTGCTGGCCCATCAGGGATATCTGCTGGAAGCTCCACCAGGCCAGGCCGGCAAAGGCGATCAGCAGCGCGCCGATCAATGCCCACAGCGGGCCGGTGTTGGCGCCCTTGACCTTGACCACTGGGGTGTTGCGCGAACGCACCGAGGTGGCCGGGGAAGGTTCGAAATCGTCGTCATCCCCAGTATCGGCCCGCAGGCTGGGAACGTTGTCGAAGTCGTCTTTAGCATCGTTACGCATGAATCAACCCTGAATCGCTGAAGTGGCTGGAACGCCGAACGACGGGAGTATAAACCGCAGCCCCGTCGCACTGATCGACTCGGAACCGCGAATTCGGTTCCCCATGTGTTGCCTGGTGTGACCTTACTTGAACCCTGGATCCTGGGCCTTCCACCAACCGCAGAACTCGTCGAGGGCGGTCCACAGGCTGACCTTGGGCTCGTAATCCAGATAATGCCTGGCGCGGCTGATGTCGAGGGTGAAATCTTTGTTCATCACTTGCATGCCCAGGCGCGACAACGCGGGTTCCGGCCGCCCAGGCCACATCGCGCAGACGGCCTCGTTCAGCGCCGCCACGCTGTAGGACAAACCATAGGACCGATATCGGGTGACCTGGGGCAATTCCATTTGGCGCATCACGTAGTTCACGACATCCCACACCGGCACGGGCGCGCCGTTGCTGATGTTGTAGGCCCGGCCCAACGCCGAGCCGGGCGCCAGCAAGCTGCTGAGCAGGGCTTCGTTGAGGTTGTGAATGCTGGTGAAGTCGACTTTGTTCAGGCCGTCACCGACGATCGCCAGGCGCTTCTTGCGCTGCATTTTCAACAGGCGCGGGAAGATGCTCATGTCCCCGGCGCCGGTGACGAAACGCGGGCGCAGGGCCAGCACTTCGAGACCGAACTCCTGGGCGCCGAAGACCTTCTGCTCCGCCAGGTATTTGGTCGCGGCGTAGGGATGCTTGAAGCGCTTGGGCACTTGTTCTTCGGTCAGGCCCAAATGATCACGGCCATCAAAATAGATCGACGGCGACGACAGGTGCACAAGGCGCCCGACCCGCTGTTTAAGGCAGGCCTCGACAACGTTTTCGGTGACCAGCACGTTGCCCTGGTGAAAGTCCTGGTAACGCCCCCACAGCCCCACGGCACCGGCGCAGTGCACCACGGCTTCGACATCGCGGCACAGGTCGCGCACCAGGTCGGCGTCATTCAGATCACCCTGGATAAACTCGGCACCGCGCCGTACCAGGTGCTCCACACCCTCGGCGCGCCGCCCGTTGACCCGCACGTCCAGGCCCTGCTCCAGGGCGAAACGCGCAAAGCGCCCGCCGATGAAGCCGCTTGCGCCGGTGACCAGAATCTTCATGTATTACCCCGTGTTCTTTCGTTTTTCATCGCTGTTGCCTTGACGACCGCCATCAGTCCAACGGCACCAACCATTGGCCACATGACTGGGCCAGATGGTCGGTCAGCAGGCCCAACAACTGCCCGCCGCTGCGCCAATGATGCCAGTACAACGGTACATCGATGGGCTTATCTGGCAACAACTCCACCAGCACGCCCTTTTCAAGTTGGTCGCGCACCTGCAATTCGGGCACCAGGCCCCAACCAAGCCCGGATTCCGCCAGGCGGATAAAGCCTTCGGAAGATGGGCATAAATGGTGTTCGAAACCGCCGTCCACGCCCAGGGATGCCAGGTAGCGGTGCTGTAGGAAGTCATCCGGGCCAAACACCAGCGCCGGGGTACGAACCAGTTGATCGGCGCGCACGCCTTGCGGGAAGTGACGAGCAATAAAGGCCGGACTGGCCAGCGCCCGATATCGCATGGCGCCCAGCAACAGGCTGCGGGCTCCGGCCACCGGGCGTTCACTGGCACAGATACACGCCGCCACTTCACCGGCGCGCATGCGTTTGAGGCCGACTGTCTGGTCTTCCACAATCAGATCCAGCAACAAATGCTGTTCGGCGCAGAAGTCACTGACGGCCTCGGCCCACCACGTCGCAAGGCTGTCGGCATTGAGGGCGATGCGCAGGCGTTCGGGCATGCCCTCGTCGTCCAGCGCGGGCACCTGGCTTTGCAGGTCGCGCTCCAGCAACCGCACTTGCTGCACATGGTTAAGCAGGCGCCGCCCGATATCGGTGGGTGTGGGCGGTGATGCGCGCACCAGCACCGGCTGGCCGATACGCGCTTCCAATAACTTGATGCGCTGGGAAATGGCCGACTGCGACAGCCCGAGCACTTGGGCGCCGCGTTCGAAGCCAGCCTGTTCCACCACCGCCGCGAGGGCGGAAAGCAATTTATAGTCGAACATCAGTTTCTCTAATGAGCGATCAGCAATATTGGTTTTTCTTATACAGCCTCGCCCGTGAGAATGACCAGCATTGCTTACCTCTAATAAGGAACCTCCCATGGCTGGCGAAACCGCCCCGGCAACCCTGCTGCGCAGCATGAGCCCGCACCTCAATGACGGTGACTACGTGTTCTGCACCCTGCCCGACCACCGGATCCCGACCGGCTACTACCACGATCATCTGTTTGTCGGCCGCGCCGATGCCGAGCGCGCAATGCACGTGCTGCGGCAACTGGCGGCGGACGCGGAGTAAATCCTATGTGGCAAAGCTATCTGAACGGGCTGCTGGTCGCCCTCGGCCTGATTATGGCCATTGGCACCCAGAACGCCTTTGTCCTGGCACAAAGCCTGCGCCGCGAGCATCACTTACCCGTGGCGGCATTGTGCGTGGTGTGTGATGCGCTACTGGTGGCCGCCGGGGTGTTCGGCCTGGCCACGGTGCTTGCGCAAAACCCGCTGCTGTTGGCGATTGCGCGCTGGGGCGGCGCGGCTTTCCTGTTGTGGTATGGCACTCTGGCACTGCGGCGGGCGTTCTCCACGCAGAGCCTGGAACAAGGCGGCAACCTGAAAGTACGCTCGTTGCGCGCCGTGTTGCTCAGTGCCTTGGCGGTGACGCTGCTCAACCCCCACGTTTACCTGGACACCGTGCTGCTGATCGGCTCGCTCGGCGCACAACAGACCGAACCTGGCGCCTATGTCGCCGGGGCCGCAAGCGCATCATTCCTGTGGTTCACCACCCTGGCGCTCGGCGCGGCGTGGCTCGCACCCTGGCTTGCACGCCCCGCCACCTGGCGCCTGCTGGACCTGCTGGTGGCGGTGATGATGTTCAGCGTGGCCTACCAATTAATAAGCGCGCCATGAACTTATTCCAAAAGGCTCTGGAACCTCTATTCCACACAGTTGTTGCGTGGTTTTGCCGCACCCCCGGTGCTATGATCCTGCCCCTGCGCCGCAAAGAGTACAAACTCCCCGGCGCTTGTTTGGCCGCCCGTGATCGGCCTTGCGCTCACCGCAACTGACCTGATTAGGAGAATCATCATGGCTTTCGAATTGCCGCCGCTGCCCTACGCACACGATGCCCTGCAGCCGCACATCTCCAAGGAAACCTTGGAATACCACCACGACAAGCACCACAACACCTACGTCGTGAACCTGAACAACCTGGTGCCTGGCACCGAGTTCGAAGGCAAGACCCTGGAAGAGATCGTCAAATCCTCTTCGGGCGGCATCTTCAACAACGCCGCTCAGGTCTGGAACCACACTTTCTACTGGAACTGCCTGGCGCCAAACGCCGGCGGCCAACCGACCGGCGCACTGGCTGAAGCCATCAACGCTGCGTTCGGTTCGTTCGACAAGTTCAAGGAAGAGTTCACCAAGACGTCCGTCGGCACCTTCGGTTCCGGTTGGGGCTGGCTGGTGAAAAAGGCTGACGGTTCCCTGGCCCTGGCCAGCACCATCGGCGCCGGCAACCCGCTGACCAGCGGCGACACCCCGCTGCTGACCTGCGACGTATGGGAACACGCCTACTACATCGACTACCGCAACGTGCGTCCAAAGTATGTGGAAGCGTTCTGGAACCTGGTCAACTGGAAGTTCGTGGCTGAGCAGTTCGAAGGCAAGACCTTCACTGCCTAAGCAACCCTTGCAGTAAAAAGAGCCCGGCGATTGCCGGGCTTTTTTATGCTGTAAAAAAGGCGGAACCCAACAGGCCGTTTTTGCCACGCAATCAGCGAGAGGAATTTTCCTCTACTACCTGTCGGAGAAATAACAATGATTAATGGTGCAACGGCAGCAATTCCGGTGGTTGGAGACCTGTTGAAAGCAGCCATTCCCGTCGTGGGAGATGTGGTCAAGGCGATTGCGCCACTGCTTCAACCCTTTGCGGATGCGATGGCAAAGAAAATTGGAGGCGAGGACACTGAGGCTTCAGACAAACCCGTAGATTTTTCCGCGCCAAAGGCTGAAAAGATAACGGTCACGTTCTCGCAATAAACAAGAAGACGCTGGTAGCTCAAGGGGGCAAGCAGTCTTGCTTGCCCCCTCACTCAGGGCTTTTCGGCGCGGGCACCAGGCCTGCGCCATTAGAATGTGATTTGCGGCGGCTGGCTCGAACTCCCGCCGGCAGAACCCACTGAGCCACTCAACACGGTTTTTGCGAGGTCCGCTGCCATGCTTGCCGCCTGGCCCACCAGTGGAAGAACCATAGGGGCCAGCGCCGATGCTGCTGCCATTCCTGCTCCTGCTGCGATCATCCGTCAATACTCCGAAATGTGTGAAAGGGGTATTCCTTTCATGACTTGGGTGGCCAGTTCCGAGTCTTCGGTTCCGTTTTTCGTAACTTTTTACGGATGGCCCAATGTCCCTTTGACTGCCATCACCAGATTGCCAATACTCATGGCATAGTGAAGGCCACCCGCATGAGACAAGGAATGCCCCTTTGAAGCTGGAACTCAAGAACAGCTTGTCGGTGAAGTTGCTACGGGTTGTGCTGCTGTCGGCGTTGATCGTGGGCGTGGCGCTGAGCGTGGCGCAGATCGTTTTCGATGCGTACAAGACGCGCCAGGCCGTAGCGGGCGATGCCCAGCGCATCCTCGACATGTTTCGCGACCCCTCGACCCAGGCCGTCTACAGCCTGGACCGCGAGATGGGTATGCAGGTGATCGAAGGGCTGTTTCAGGACGACGCCGTGCGCATGGCCTCCATCGGTCATCCCAACGAAACCATGCTCGCGGAAAAAAGCCGTGCCTTGCAGCAATCCTCCAGCCGCTGGTTGACCGATCTGATCCTGGGACGGGAACGCACCTTCACCACCGCATTGGTCGGTAAGGGCCCCTACAGCGAGTATTACGGCGACCTGAGCATCACTCTGGACACGGCCACCTATGGCAAAGGTTTTATTGTCAGCTCGGTGATCATCTTTATTTCCGGGGTGTTACGTGCCTTGGCCATGGGCCTGGTGTTGTATCTGGTTTACCACTGGCTGCTGACCAAGCCGCTCTCGCGGATTATCGAGCACCTGACGTCGATCAACCCGGACCGCCCCAGCGAGCACAAGATCCCGCAACTCAAGGGCCACGAGCACAACGAGTTGGGGTTGTGGATCAACACCGCCAACCAGTTGCTCGAATCCATCGAGCGCAACACCCACCTGCGCCATGAAGCAGAAAGCAGCCTGTTGCGCATGGCTCAATACGACTTCCTGACCGGGCTGCCGAATCGCCAGAAACTGCAGGAGCAACTGGACAGGATCCTCATCGACGCCGGCCGCCGCCAGCGCCGCGTGGCGGTGTTGTGCGTGGGGCTGGATGACTTCAAAAGCGTCAACGAGCAGTTCACCTACCAGGCTGGCGACAAATTGTTGCTGGCCCTGGCAGACCGGTTGCGTGCCCACAGCGGCCGCCTCGGCACCCTCGCCCGCCTGGGCGGCGACCAATTCGCCCTGGTACAGGCCGATATTGACCAGCCCTACGAAGCGGCGGAGCTGGCGCAAAGTATCCTCGACGACCTGGAGGCGGAGTTTGCCCTCGATCATGAGGAAATTCGCCTGCGCGCCACCATCGGCATCACCCTGTTCCCGGAAGACGGCGACAGCACCGAGAAGTTGCTGCAAAAAGCCGAACAGACCATGACCCTGGCCAAGAGCCGTTCGCGCAACCGCTATCAGTTCTATATCGCCAGCGTCGACAGCGAAATGCGCCGTCGCCGCGAGCTGGAAAAAGACCTGCGCGACGCCTTGGGCCGTGAGCAGTTCCACTTGGTATACCAGCCGCAAATCAGCTATCGCGACCAACATGTAGTGGGTGTAGAGGCGCTGATCCGCTGGCAACATCCGGAACACGGCCTGGTGCCGCCGGACCTGTTTATTCCGCTGGCCGAGCAGAACGGCACCATCATCCCGATTGGCGAATGGGTGCTGGACCAGGCCTGCCGGCAATTGCGCGAATGGCATGACCAGGGCTTCACCGACCTGCGCATGGCGGTCAACCTGTCTACCGTGCAGTTGCACCACGCCGAGTTGCCACGGGTGGTCAATAACCTGATGCAAATCTACCGGCTACCGCCGCGCAGCCTGGAGCTGGAAGTCACCGAAACCGGCCTGATGGAAGACATCAGCACGGCCGCCCAGCACCTGCTGAGCCTGCGCCGTTCCGGGGCATTGATCGCCATCGATGACTTCGGCACCGGCTATTCATCGCTGAGCTATCTCAAGAGCCTGCCGCTGGACAAGATCAAGATCGACAAGAGCTTCGTCCAGGACCTGCTGGACGATGACGACGATGCGACGATCGTACGGGCGATTATCCAACTGGGCAAAAGCCTGGGCATGCAGGTCATCGCCGAAGGCGTGGAAACCGCCGAGCAGGAGGCTTACATCATCTCCGAGGGCTGCCATGAAGGTCAGGGCTACTACTACAGCAAACCCCTGCAGGCCCGGGAGCTGGCGGTTTTTTTGAAGCAGGCCGAGCGCAATAACGCAGCCATTCTCTGACGCGGCAAAACGATACTGAATATTTCCCGCGTTTAACCCTTTACACAAAATGCAAATCTTTCGCATTATGTCGCAGTTTTTGCGCTCTCGCGCGCGCCCTATCAACAACCGAAGCAGGATGTTCGCCATGATTCGTATGCCCCTGGCCACCGCCAGTCTGCTGGCCATTGCCATTTCTCTCGCCGGTTGCGGCGAAGGTAAAGACAAGGCCGCAGCGCCCCAGGCGCCGACCCCGGCTGCCAGCACTACCGCTCCAGCGGCTGCCACTCCTGCCGGCAAGGTCGACGAAGCGGCTGCCAAGGCCGTGGTCGCGCATTACGCCGACATGGTCTTCGCGGTGTACAGCGATTCCGAGTCCACGGCGAAAACCCTGCAGACCGCTATCGACGCGTTCCTCGCCAAGCCGAACGACGAAACCCTGAAAGCCGCCCGTGCCGCCTGGGTTGCCGCTCGCGTGCCTTACCTGCAGAGCGAAGTGTTCCGCTTCGGCAACACCATCATCGACGATTGGGAAGGTCAGGTTAACGCCTGGCCTCTGGACGAAGGCCTGATCGACTACGTAGACAAATCCTACGAGCACGCCCTGGGTAACCCAGGCGCCACAGCCAACATCATCGCCAACACCGAGATCCAGGTCGGCGAAGACAAGATCGACGTGAAGGACATCACTCCGGAAAAACTCGCCAGCCTCAATGAGCTGGGCGGTTCCGAAGCCAACGTCGCCACCGGCTACCACGCCATCGAATTCCTGCTCTGGGGCCAGGACCTGAACGGCACCGGCCCTGGCGCCGGCAACCGGCCTGCGTCGGACTACCTGACCGGTGATGGCGCCACGGGCGGCCACAACGAGCGCCGCCGTGCCTACCTGAGCGCCGTGACCCAACTGCTGGTCAGCGACCTGCAGGAAATGGTCGGCAACTGGAAACCCAACGTCGAAGACAACTACCGCGCCACCCTGGAGGCAGAACCTGCCACCGACGGCCTGCGCAAAATGCTGTTCGGCATGGGTAGCCTGTCCCTCGGCGAACTGGCCGGTGAACGCATGAAGGTTTCCCTGGAAGCCAACTCGCCGGAAGACGAACACGATTGCTTCAGCGATAACACCCACAACTCGCAGTTCTATGACGCCAAGGGCATCCGCAACGTCTACCTGGGCGAGTACACCCGCGTCGACGGCACCAAGATGACCGGCGCGAGCCTGGCATCCCTGGTGGCCAAGGCCGATCCGGCTGCCGACACCGCGCTGAAGGCAGACCTGGCTGCGACCGAAGCCAAGATGCAGGTCATCGTTGATCACGCCAACAAGGGTGAGCACTACGACCAGTTGATCGCGGCCGGCAATGACGCAGGCAACCAGATCGTGCGCGACGCGATCGCCTCGCTGGTCAAGCAGACCGGTTCGATCGAAGCCGCAGCGGGCAAGCTGGGCATCAGCGACCTCAATCCGGATAACGCTGATCACGAGTTCTGATCAAAGCAGCGCACCGCAAGCGCAATGCTTGCGGTGCCTGGTCACAAGTCTCCCGCCTTTGCGTCAGCCCCTGATGATGGAAGCAATAGCGCTGTTATAACGATTGATCAGCCCGCCCTGCAGCACTACAAACTTCCCGCTGTCCTGACTTTGCCTGATGAGCGTTTTGCTCACCTCATCCAGAACATTCAGGCTCAACTGCGATGGCGCACCTGGGACGAAGTGACGCGCCGAGGACACGCCGCCCCTCGGAATCATGCAGTACACCGTGTCACCTTGCGGCCATCGAAATAACAACTCCGGGCTCGGCCCTCCGTCGGCAATGAACTGGTAGCCCATCGCGCCCAAATGGCCCTTCAGCAATGCTTTGGCTTGGACTGCACCCCATGGGTCCAGCAGATTATTCCCGTACGTCTTGGGCAAGTTGAAATTCAGCGTTACAAACCCTGAAAGGGCTTGGTTGTCGATAATCGATAAAGGCTGAAGCAGCATCAATGGATCAAGCCCCAGCCCCATGCCTTTTGCACGCCATCTGTTCAACTGAGCCAGGAACGCCGTCAGCCCGCTTGAGCTGACAACGCCGCCAGGATTGCAGTAATCGGACAGCGCACCGACCAATTTTTTAGCGGCGCGTGTGGTCAAGACCGGAAAGGCCTCCATCGCATAGCCAGCTGGAGTTCGCTTAAAGTGCCGACTGCTATCGATCAGCCATTGATTGCTAGACACATCGAAACACGCCAAGCGAGGCTGTTGAAAGATGTTGCGGCTCACCATCACGTCAATGTCAGCGGTGACACTCGGCGGCAAGCGCGGATCATAGATATGAACCCAATTGTCGGGAAAACTGTCCCCCTTGGGCAGGATTGGATAGAACTGCTGCTCCACCTGGATGACATCTGCGGCTGCAACGCCTGACGCTTGAGGTACCTTGAACGTGTGAGGACGAGATGCATTGGGCGTCAACTGCGAAGCATCCAGCTCCAGCCTCCAGCCAGACCATACGTACTTGCCCGGCAACACACTTGGCACTATGGGGAAACCGGGGCCTGGCACCACGACGGCAGGTTCGCTGACCGTGACGGTCGACGCGCCAAGCGGTTGGTAGCCGTTCAACAAGTCCCACACATCATCCACGGGGCGGTTCAGGTAGGCCTGAAAACGGCTGGGGATCTCACGCCAGGTACTTATTTCCCTCGCAAACTCCAACTCCAGTTCCAGGACCCGCCCCTGAGGGAAGCTGAACGAATCGAGCACTTGCCGCGCACGGGTTCGAGACAAATAGGGAAAGGCATTCATCAAGGTCCGCTCAACGGGGAAACCACCTTTCAAGCCAATGGCCGGTGCAGCGATTTCCCAATGCCCCAAGGCATGTCGGCGGATCGGCGCATGATGAAAAGCGAACGGCGTGCGTGCATCGATTACGCGCCAGACGTGCACATCGGCGTCGTACTTGACGAGGTACCAATGCCCGGCGTCCTTCAGAAAGTGCCTCGCCAAACCACCGTTTACGGGCGCCTGGGTGAACACGTTCTGGCGCTCCCAGCCCTTCAATGGCGTTAACCGCGAAGGCACTGTGCGTTGCGCCATTTTGCTGTTCAACCCCCAGGGCTGGGAGGGTTTGCGGGACGGTGCATGGCCCATCCAGCCATCAAACACCGTGCCAACCAATTCGGCGAAAGCTCTGACAAAGCCATGGGCCGCCACCTCCCGGTCCCCCTGTTTCGCCGCTTCGATGGCCTTGACCAGTGAATACAGGCTCCTGGCCAAACCAATCACCATGGTCACCTTGATCGGCAGGATCGCCATGACCACATCCAGCGCCACTTCAGTCACACCAGACACCGTGTCGATATTGGTTTCCTGGGTCGTGGTCGATTGGGCGGCGGCTGAATTGATGGCCGCCGAGGCTTCGATCTCGTAAGCCTCCAGAAAAATGTTGTCCGCGATCCTGGCCAGATGCACCAGCGTGCCGGGCACCGGCGTCTTCAACAGGTTACGCACGCTCGACTGTTCATCTCGACTGACGCGACTCACCAGGTAGTCGTGCCAGGCGCTGTGATTGATCACCTCGCGATAAAAGGCAGCGCGATCGCTGAACTCGTAAAACACACGCCCCAAAGGCGCCTGGGGCATATACACCACCAGCGAACCGACAGACTCCGACGCTGTACTGAACACCCACACACCACGCACCCGGGCACCGCGCAGTTTGAGGCTGCGCACCAAAATGCGATGGCCCTCGACCAGGGCACGCTCACTGGTATCTTCAGGGTGGTCCAGAGCGCAATTGACCCAGTTGAATCCCCGGTCGTGTCGATTGGGCAGGAAATCCCCGGCGATCTTTGCCTCAACGGCATCCAGACGTACCTGGTATTGCATGAGCGTCGCGTAACTGTCTCGCTGGGCAAGGGCTGCGGGCGATGTCAGCAAGCGGTCCTTGAGAAAGGCATCATATTTTTCACCGATGTTCAGGCCTCGGACCAGGTCCTTGACCTGGGAAGCGCTCAGGCCCTCGTAGGGTTTGCCTTGGTTATCGGTGATCGTGGAGAAATTGACGAAGTTGAAATCCAACCCGCCGACGTTTTCCAGGGCCACGTGGGTCAAGCTGCGGGTGTGCGTGAGGTGGCGCGGTCCTTCATCCGGTATCACCGGCCTGGCGCCGGCGCCATACACCGCCGAAGGTAGGCGTGGCGTTCTGGTCTGGACCTTGATGTGATCGGGGTCCACCTCAAGCCCATGCTCGGCTTTCAAGGCGTTGCGCAGTTGCTCATTGGCGTAGGCCAGCAACGTCGCCTTGTCACCGAACTGCTGCAGGGAGGGCAAGCCGTCCCATTCAAGCACGCGCGCAAGCTCGTGTTGATACTGTGTGAAAGCGCTCGTCCATGCGGTTTGCTCGGCCGGTGATGCCGACTTCAGGAACGCCTTGAGTCGCCCGGCGATGCGCTTGGGCTCTCGGGCCAGCTCAATGGATTGCAGGCCGAAGGTATCGCCCAAATCAGTGACGCGGTTCAGGCTATCGGGCAGGTCACTGATCCCGTCAAACAACTCACGACCGCGAAAATGCTCGATCTGGGTGACGAAGTCCTCACGCAGTCGCTCACATTGCGCCTCAACGCTTGCCGCACAGGCCGAGTCGGTGATTTCCCGGTACAGCCACTGGTTCTGTGCGTTCGCCTGCTTGTGCGTGCCCATCCCACGGATGTGGTGCTTTTGGGCAATCATCATCAACAGCTCTTCGAAGGTCGTCTCGGCGCTCAATCGGCGATGCAGCTCCTGATCGAGCTGCGCCAGCGTTTCAAACCCTTCAAGCCCTCTTTCCGGGGTGAACAACACAACCGTGCCGACCGAAGCATCACTCGCCAACTCACGATCTGGTGCCGAGCTGGCGGATTGACCGCCGGGCGCCCTGGCAGTCAGCACCAACGCACCGTGCAGCAGCAAATTCGGCGCGGCGCCCTCACCCTTGAGCGCCACACTGAACACAGAGGGCCGGTAGCCCTTGAGGTGCTGCTGCCGGGACGCGTTATCGGGATAGCGCAGGATTTTAGTCAGCAGCACGTAGGCACCGTCGCTCAAGGTGCCATCGCTCTTGAGCAACTCGGCCTCAAGCCGCAGCTGCTCGGACCTCTGGGCGATCAGCCAGGCCTTGCGCGTTCGGGTGTCGGTCAGGCCAATCGGGCTCGACCAATAATGCTGCAGATAACGCTCATAACGCACCGGCAGCTCGCCCGCCAAGGCGTCCAGAAAACGATCGAAAGTGGCGGGGGTCAACTCGGTCACCGGCGTGGTGGCATCCCCCGTTCCGGTCCGGCGCTCAAAGACAGTCTTGCCTTTGGCATAGTCCGACGGCTGCTGATGGACAATTCGCCGGACCACGGCATCCAACACATGGGCAGGCAGGTTGTGGGTGTGGTCACGGTCGAACAACGGGTTGGTGTTGCCCTCGCGGATGAAGATCGCCTGAGGATCACTGTGGGAACCCAACGCAGGGAACGCCTGTTCCAGCGCGTCCTGGACAAATCCCTGGAACGTTGGCTGTTGCTGGAAAAAACGTCGGATCGTGACATTCAGCGCCACCAGGTCGTTCAGTTGGGAAACCTGGAGCGGCGTATCGATCGACGACAATCGCCGCCTGATCGAGGGATGCAGCGGCACGTGATTAGAGGACATGGGACCACCTTGGAGCCATTGACTGGGAAGCCTCCATGCTGCTTGGATCAAGGGCCGCGGATGAATTACATAGTTGTCTTGCGCAACCGGAACGATGAGACTCGCGGCGCACCGCCAGCCCCGGGTTTACATGCCCCGCACCCCAGGTAGAATGGCGCCTCTGCCCTATTTCGAGTTCACTTCATGGCGTTGCCGACCCTGCGCATCATCGGTTTCATCATCGGCATCTTCCTGATCACACTCGCGATCGCCATGGTTGTGCCCATGGCCACCCTGGTGATCTTCGAACGCACCAGCGACCTGCCCTCGTTCCTGTGGGCCAGCCTGATCACCTTTATCGCGGGGCTGGCGCTGGTTATCCCAGGCCGTCCCGAACATGTGCACCTGCGCCCACGCGACATGTACCTGCTCACGGTCACCAGTTGGGTGGTGGTGTGCGTGTTCGCTGCGCTGCCGTTTTTGCTGACTCAGCACATCAGTTACACCGATTCGTTTTTCGAAAGCATGTCCGGCATCACCGCCACCGGTTCCACGGTACTGAGCGGCCTGGACAGCATGTCGCCGGGCATCCTGATGTGGCGTTCACTGCTGCACTGGCTGGGCGGTATCGGCTTTATCGGCATGGCGGTGGCGATCCTGCCGCTGCTGCGCATTGGTGGGATGCGCCTGTTCCAGACCGAGTCCTCGGACCGCTCGGAAAAGGTCATGCCCCGCTCGCACATGGTGGCGCGGCTGATCGTGGCGGCGTATGTGGGCATCACCATTCTGGGCAGCCTGGCGTTCTGGTGGGCCGGCATGGGCCTGTTCGATGCGATCAACCACGCGATGTCGGCGATTTCCACCGGTGGTTTCTCCACCTCCGACGAATCCCTGGCGCACTGGAAACAACCGGCGGTGCACTGGGTGGCGGTGGTGGTGATGATCCTCGGCAGCCTGCCGTTTACCCTGTACGTGGCCACCTTGCGCGGTAATCGCAAGGCCTTGATCCGCGACCAACAGGTACAGGGTTTGCTCGGTTTGCTGGTGGTGACCTGGCTGGTGCTCGGCACTTGGTACTGGTGGACCACCAACTTGCATTGGCTGGATGCCTTGCGCCACGTGGCGCTGAACGTCACGTCAGTCGTGACCACCACGGGCTTTGCACTGGGGGACTACAGCCTCTGGGGCAACTTCTCACTGATGCTGTTCTTCTATCTGGGCTTTATCGGTGGTTGCTCGGGCTCCACCGCGGGCGGGATCAAGATTTTCCGCTTCCAGGTTGCCTACATCCTGCTCAAGGCCAACTTGAACCAGCTGATTCACCCGCGTGCCGTGATCAAGCAGAAGTACAACGGCCACCGTCTCGACGAAGAAATCGTACGGTCGATCCTGACCTTCTCGTTTTTCTTCGCCATCACCATCTGCGCGATCGCTTTGGCCCTGTCGCTGCTGGGCCTGGACTGGATGACCGCACTCACCGGCGCCGCCAGTACCGTCTCCGGCGTCGGCCCCGGCCTTGGCGAAACCATTGGCCCGGCGGGCAACTTCGCCAGCCTGCCGGATGCGGCCAAGTGGATCCTGTCCCTGGGCATGCTGCTGGGCCGTCTGGAAATCATCACAGTCTTTGTTCTGTGCATCCCGGCGTTCTGGCGTCACTGACGGGCGCCGTGTCTTGCAACCGCGCCCGGTATTCGCCGGGCGTGGCATCGAACCAGCGGCGGAACGCACGGAAGAAGTTGCTGGGATCGGCAAAGCCCAGCAGGTAGGCAATCTCCAGCAGCGTCATGCTTGGCAGCGCCAGGTATTGCTCGGCCAGTTCGCGGCGGGTGTCGTCGAGCAAGGTCTGGAAACTCGTGCCCTCCTCCTGCAAACGCCGCTGCAAGGTGCGTTGGGACAGGTGCAACGTCTGGGCCACCACTTCACGCTTGGGTTCGCCCTGGGGCAGCAGGCGACACAGCACCTGGCGCGCCTTGTGGGTCACGCGGCTCTCGGAAAAGCGCGCCAGGTATTCACCGGCAAACCGGTCGTGCAAAAGCGCCATGGCCTCGTTGGCCGTGGGCAGCGGCGCGTCCATGTCGGCGCGCTCGAAAATCAACGCGTCATAGGCCGCGTTGAACTCCAACGGGGCATGAAACGCTTGCTTATAGGGCCCCAGGTCAGCCGGCTGTTCACCTTGCAAAAGGACTTTGCGCGGTTGCAGGGTGCGCCCGGTCAGCCAGCCGCACAGCGCCAACGCACAGGCCAGGGAGGCTTCGGCGCTTTGCCTGGTGGGCGGCAGATGGTCGCCATGCACCGTCAGAATCAGCGCATAGCCTTCAGGTAAAAGTCGGAAACTCAAGTCGGCGCTTTCGGCGATGATCCGCTGGTAACGCACCAGCCGCATAAAACCTTCAGCCAGTGTGTTACTGGACATCAACGCATAACCGGTCACATGAAACGACGCCGGGCGCACCACCTTGCCCATGTTCAGGCCAATCGCCGGGTTGCCCGACAGCTCCACTGCGCGCTGCCACAGGCGGGTCATGGAATCCTGCGGGAACCGCGCGTCGGGGTCGTTGAGGGCGGCGTAGTCCAGGCCCAGCTGTTTGAACAGAGCGCGGCAATCCAGGCCATCCATTTCCAGTGCCTTGACTATCCCCATTGCCCAGCTTGCAGAAGTTGTTCGTTCGCTCATGGCGTCTTCTTAATAAAGCAGGCTCAAAACGGCAGCCAGGAAGCCAAGGATACTAAAGTGGCATCTAATGTCACTGGCTGTTACCACTGATCACTCTAGACTCAAATAAGCTCCCCGCCGAACACCTGTTGGGCGGCATAACAACCAAAGGGCCGATCACCGTGGAAAACGTCAAGCGATTCAACAGCTTCGCCGAGTTTTACCCTTATTACCTGGCCGAGCACGCCAACAGCACCTGCCGGCGCCTGCACTTTATCGGCACCACGCTGGTGATCGGGATCCTGGCGTATGCCATCGGCCGGGGCTCCTTGGGCCTGTTGATCGCCTTGCCTATCGCGGGCTACAGCTTTGCCTGGATTGGCCACTTCTTCTTCGAAAAGAACCGCCCGGCCACCTTTCAGCACCCGTTCTACAGCTTGATAGGGGATTTTGTGATGTACCGCGACATGATCCTGGGCAAAGTGCCGTTCTGAACGGTGTGACCTCTTGTCACTTGCGTAAAAACCATGAAGGTTCGTGCATCCGTCGATATAAAAGTCTTTTTGTCATTTACAGTGCTGTATCCTGCCAAGGCTTTTTGAGAGCGCGGAATCACCTGCGATTGAAAAAACAGACCTTGCGAGGAGCGACGACGATGCACGAGATACCTAATCTCCCCTTCCCAAGCCTGCACGAAACTGAGCAGCCAACACCGCAGCAGGCCAGCGCCAAGCAGCCTGAGGCCAAAGAAGCAAAACCAGTCGACAGCAAAAGCCAGGACTGACGCCGTACCAGACCGTGTGGAAAGCGCAGCTTTGAGCGCTTTCCACACTGCCTGAATCACCCGAGATTCCCCATCATGACCGACGCCCTCCCCGACACCGCCGTACTCGATGCTGCCTTGCAAATGGTCGACGTGTGGAACCGTCTCAGCGCGGACAAACAAGCCGTGCTGCTCAAGCGCTTCGGCACCCAGGAAAACGCCTTGGCGGCCCTGGTCACCACCCAATTACTGGCGCCTGCCAAAACCTGACGTCTTTTTGATCTGACGTTTTTGCGTTTTACCGCCCTGCGCACGCCAAAGCCCCGGTATCATTAGCAGCCTATCTTTACCTGCTGCGACAGTGGACCTCTCCCCATGCCAGATACCCAGCGCCCCATGGCGGTCACGCTGCAAGTTGTTTCCATCGTGTTGTTCACCTTTATCGGCTACCTGAATATTGGCATTCCCCTGGCCGTGTTGCCGGGCTATGTCCACAGTGAGCTGGGCTATGGCGCGGTGATCGCAGGGCTGGTGATCAGCGTGCAATACCTGGCCACCCTGCTGAGCCGTCCTTACGCCGGCAAAATCATCGATAACCTGGGCAGCAAGCGCGCCGTGCTGATCGGCCTGGCGGGCTGCGGCCTGAGTGGCGTGTTCATGCTGCTCGCAGCGTGGTTTTCAAACCTGCCGGCCGTCAGCCTGGGCAGCTTGCTTGTCGGTCGATTGGTACTGGGCAGCGCGGAAAGCCTGGTGGGCTCGGGCGCCATCGGCTGGGGCATCGGCCGGGTAGGCGCGGCGAATACGGCAAAGGTCATCTCCTGGAACGGCATTGCCAGCTATGGCGCGCTGGCCGTTGGCGCGCCGCTGGGCGTGGTCCTGGTGAAGAGTTTCGGCCTGTGGAGCATGGGCGTCAGCATTATCCTGCTGGCCATCGTCGGCCTGCTGCTGGCCTGGAACAAGGTCGCCGCGCCGATTGTGGCCGGCGTGCGCCTGCCGTTCATGAACGTGCTGGGCCGCGTACTGCCCCACGGCTGCGCGTTGGCCTTGGGTTCTATCGGCTTTGGCACCATCGCCACCTTTATCACGTTGTATTACACCACGCAGCACTGGGATAACGCGGTGTGGGCCCTGAGCCTGTTCGGCGCCAGCTTCATCGGTGCACGGTTGTTGTTCGGCAATTTGATCAACCGCATCGGCGGCTTTCGCGTGGCGATTGCCTGCCTGTCAGTAGAGATTCTCGGCTTGCTGTTGCTGTGGCTGGCGCCGGACGCCAACCTGGCCCTGGCTGGCGCCGCATTGAGCGGCTTTGGCTTTTCCCTGGTGTTCCCGGCGCTTGGCGTGGAGGCCGTCAACCTGGTGCCGGCCTCCAGCCGAGGCTCCGCCGTGGGGGCCTACTCGTTGTTTATTGACTTGTCGCTGGGCATCACCGGCCCATTGGCCGGGGCTGTGGCGGCTGGCTTCGGCTTTGCCTCGATCTTCCTGTTCGCCGCTCTCGCCGCCCTCGGCGGCTTGCTGCTGAGCGTGTACCTGTACCGACAGGCACCCAAGGCCCGCGAGGCACGTGGCGACTG
This sequence comes from Pseudomonas sp. SR18, assembly GCF_023701505.1. NCBI lineage: Bacteria > Pseudomonadati > Pseudomonadota > Gammaproteobacteria > Pseudomonadales > Pseudomonadaceae > Pseudomonas > Pseudomonas sp. SR18. Next base: position 77,352 of record NZ_JAMQAU010000018.1, read on the forward strand.
ACTAAAAGTCGACCTTGCCGCGCCCGGCCTTGATGCTGCCGCGCTTGGTCTTGGATTCGAGACGGCGTTTTTTCGAGCCCAGGGTCGGCTTGGTCGGACGGCGCTTCTTCTCCACCTTGGTGGCGCTGAGGATCAACTCCACCAGGCGCTCCAGCGCGTCGGCGCGGTTCTGTTCCTGGGTGCGGTATTGCTGGGCCTTGAGGATCAGCACCCCTTCGCTGGTGATGCGGCTGTCGCGCAGCGCCAGCAAGCGCTCCTTGTAGAAGTCCGGCAACGACGACGCCGGAATATCAAAACGCAGGTGCACCGCGCTCGACACCTTGTTGACGTTCTGCCCACCCGCCCCCTGGGCGCGAATGGCGGTCAACTCGATCTCGGCGTCGGGCAGGTGGACGTTATTGGAAATTACCAGCATCAATCAAAAACCTTAGGCAACGGACACGCCCAATTCGGACAACATCAACAAGGACGCATGAACATGAAAACACTACTGATCACTTTGCTCGGCACCTTATCACTCATTCAAACATCACTGTCCTTTGCAGATAATGCCAATGGCAAAAACCTCTATTCACAGCGATGCGCCATGTGCCACGGGCCAGACCTCAAGGCCACGGGGCCGTTGGCCAAGAAAAGCAACCCGCCTACACCCGACCTTACAACGCCCGCCTTCAAAAAACGGCTGGCGGCTTATCCGGGCGTTATTGTGTCTTCGGTCATACTTCGCCCGAATGGAGATTTGATCCCGAAAACGCTGCGCGAAAACGGTGTGCAGGTCGCGCCGCATGCCTGGACCGTCAAGGACTTTCGCGATTTGAATGAATACATGAGCGGCGTGATTTCAAAAAATTGACGACTTGAAAACTCAAAAACCCCGCGTCCTGAGTTCCCGAAAGAGGAATACAGGACGCGGGGTTTTCTGTGGACGTGCATCTGTTTACTTCAACGCAGCACTCACTGTGTTCAACGCGGCTTCAGCACTGCGCTTGTTCTTGAGCCAGTAACACACCGCCATAAACGCCACCCACACCGGGATCGCGTACACCGACACCTGGATCCCCGGAATCATCAGCATGATCACCAGGATAAACACCACAAACGCGAGGCAAACGAAGTTGCCGTACGGGTACCACAGCGCCTTGAACAGCGGCACCTGACCGGTGCGGTTCATGTGCTGGCGGAACTTGAAGTGGGAGAAGCTGATCATCGCCCAGTTGATCACCAGCGTGGCCACCACCAGGGACATCAGCAGTTCCAGCGCGTGTTGCGGGATGAAGTAGTTCATCAGCACCGCCACCAGTGTCACTGCCGCCGAGGCGAGGATGGAGCGCACCGGCACGCCGCGTTTATCAATCTTGGCCAGGGCCTTGGGCGCGTCGCCCTGCTCGGCCATGCCCAGCAGCATGCGGCTGTTGCAGTAGGTGCCGCTGTTGTAGACCGACAACGCTGCGGTCAGGACCACAAAGTTGAGGATGTGTGCAGCGGTGTTGCTGCCCAGCATCGAAAACACCTGCACGAACGGGCTGCCGCTATAGGCATCGCCGGACGCATTGAGGGTCGCCAGCAGGCTGTCCCACGGCGTCAGCGACAACAGCACCACCAGGGCGCCGATGTAGAAGATCAGGATGCGATAGATCACCTGGTTGATGGCCTTGGGGATCACGGTGCGTGGCTGGTCGGCTTCGGCGGCGGTGAAGCCGAGCATTTCCAGGCCACCGAAGGAAAACATGATGATCGCCATGGCCATCACCAAACCGCCCACGCCATGGGGGAAGAAGCCGCCGTGTTCCCACAGGTTACTCACCGAGGCCTGCGGGCCGCCGCTGCCGCTGACCAGCAGGTAGCTGCCCAGTGCGATCATGCCGACGATGGCCACGACCTTGATGATGGCGAACCAGAATTCAGCTTCACCGAAGACTTTGACGTTGGCCAGGTTGATCAGGTTGATCAATACGAAGAACGCCGCCGCCGAGACCCAGGTCGGGATCTCCGGCCACCAGTAGTGCACGTACTTGCCCACGGCGGTCAGCTCGGACATGCCCACCAGGATGTACAGAATCCAGCAGTTCCAACCCGACAGGAAGCCGGCGAAACCGCCCCAGTACTTGTGGGCAAAGTGGCTGAAGGAACCGGCGACCGGCTCTTCGACGATCATTTCGCCGAGCTGGCGCATGATCATGAAGGCGATGAAGCCGCAGATTGCATAACCCAGGATCATCGACGGCCCGGCGGACTTGAGCACCCCGGCCGAGCCGAGGAACAAGCCGGTGCCGATGGCGCCACCGAGGGCGATCAACTGGATATGCCGATTTTTCAGGCCGCGTTTCAGCTCGCCTGAAGGGGAATGGGGTCCACTCATGAAAAGGGTCTCACGCAAGGTTTGAGGATATTGAATGCAGGTTGCTGCCTGGAATCTCGACTCAAGCAGCGCCGCTCAAACCCCAGCGCAGGCACCAGGAGTACAGCGTCTTTCTAATGGTCATGCGTCACCTGTTTGTTTTTATCTGTGACGAAATCGAACCCGCCAGGCTCGTGGCCGGGCGGAGTGATCGGGGTCGGCAAACCCCAAGGTCTTGGCCTTTTGCGGGTTACGCAAAGGGGGTCACAGTAAAACGCGGCGCATTGTACACCGCTCGACAGCTTACGCCCGCCCCCGAACGGTGCATGCGACGATCTGTCAGGGATTCCTTACAGCTTCGAGTCGCCCAATAACGCCACCGTTTAGTCGTAAACTAATCGTTACATCGCGGAAAATCTGCGTTACAGCTGTCATCTTTGGGAAAATTGGCGATCAGAAGTTTCCGTCAACAAGAGGCTGCCAGCTCACTGTTTTTCCTCAGAAAAAATGCGTGCTAAAAAAACAGAAGAAAAAATCCAAATGAAACCGTGTCAATAAATATTTTGCATTAAGTAACAGCCTCTCCTAGGTTCATTCCACTTGCCAGCGAAGCCCGTTGGCAGGCCGTACTCAAACACCGTCCTCTAGGAGATACACCATGCAAGTACTGGAAAACGACCTGGAAACCGAACTGCAACTCGACGACTGGTTTGAAGCACCGACCCACGAGGCCGCCGTTGAAATGATGCAAGCCGATGCCGTGGTGCCGTTCGGCACCGCGATGTGGCCGTTCTAACCGGCAGGCATCCGGCAGGTGCTGTGCACGGCGCCTGCCCCCTTTCCCAAGGCACACAAGGACACACGTCATGGACAAGGCCCGCGCCGTCGAACACTTTCTCTACTACCTCGCCCACCACCCGGCTCTCAGCGGCCTGAACTGCCCCACCGTGCTGCTGGGCCATACCGAGCGTTACGACGCCATTGCCCAGGCCATCACCCACAGCAGCGACGCCCGCTTCAACTTCCAGGTACAGCGCCTGGACCTGACCGCCAGCGATACCTTGGCCCACTCCATCGAAACCTGTGACCTGTACCTGTTTCTCTACGATTCCTCGACCCTGCCAAACCCACGCGCCGAAGGCCCGGACTTTATCCGCGCCTTGCAGGGTGTAATGGCTGAGCACTGGAAGAAGTCCCTGCTGTTCAAGGATTACGGCGATTACTTCTACGACACCTTCAGCGTGGAGCCGCAGCGTATTGCCGATCTCAACGCCACGCTGATCCGGCGCATGGGCCAGGCCAATGTGCTCAGCTTTACCGACAAACATGGCTCGCGCCTTGAGGCGCCACTGAGCAGCATCAAGAAGTGGACCAATATCAACGGCGTCGGTAACCACGACCTGGCCCCCGGCGAGATCGCCACCCACAGCGAAGCCATCAACGGCCAGGTTCGGTTTGTCGGCACTTTTCTCAGCACCATCCCGTTTGCGCGCAAATACGGCGTGCTGCAATCGCCGCTGGAGTTGTGGATCGAGAACTCGACCGTCTGCAGCGTCGCCAGCGATGTGCCGGGGCTGGTGGATGATTTCAATAAGTACCTGAACGCCAACCCGTCGAACCGGCGTGTGGAAGAACTGGGGATTGGTACCAATGAAGGCGTGAAGGACCTGTATGCACGCAATGCCGGGTTTGAGGAGCGCCATTGCGGCTTGCACCTGGGCCTGGGCGGCGGGCAGAAAGGCAGCCATCACCTGGATCTGATCTTTGCCAGCGGGGTATTGGCACTCGACGACAAGCCGGTGTTTGATGGCACTTTCGCGTTTTAGAAGGACATCAGGATGACGAGCCCCCCTGTGGAGCCGGGCTGGCCCGCAATTGAATGCATTTCAAATCCAGATCTAAAAAAAACGCCAACCCGAGGGTTGGCGTTTTTGCGCAGCGCTTAGCGCATCACTGCGGCTTCTTGCGCCCAAAACCCGGACGCTGACCCGAACCCGCCGGAGCGCCACGGCGCTTGCCCGATGGCTCGTCGGCCACCAGTTTCGGGCCGGGGCGCTTGTTCGCCGCCGGCTTGGCTGGGCGCTTGGTGCTGGCGTTGTCGGCTGGGCGATCTGCCTCGCCACGGTTGCTGCGACCACCGGCCGGCGCAGGACGCGGGGTACGCGGTGCGCGCTCGCCTTCCTGACGCGATGGGGCCGTTGGGCGGCGCTCACCTTCGATGTGCGGCTGACGGGAGATACGCCCGCCGGTCGCCGGGGCATCCAGCGCCGGGCGTACGGTACGCGCCACACGCTCGGTACGGGCCACAGGACGCGACGATTTACGCTGCATACGCTCAAGCTTGTCTTTGCTCTTGGCGTTCATCTGCGGCATGGCGACCGGCGTCAGGCCCACTTCGGCGCTGAGGATGTCGACTTCGTACTGGCTCATTTCGCGCCAGCGGCCCATCGGCAGGTCGGAGTTCAGGAACACCGGACCGAAACGCACGCGCTTCAGGCGGCTGACCACCAGGCCCTGGGACTCCCACAGGCGACGTACTTCACGGTTACGGCCTTCCATCACCACGCAGTGGTACCAGTGGTTGAAACCTTCGCCACCTGGAGCCTGCTTGATATCGGTGAACTTGGCCGGGCCGTCTTCCAGCACGACGCCGGCTTTCAAGCGCTCGATCATCTCGTCATCGACTTCGCCACGTACACGTACCGCGTATTCACGGTCCATCTCGTAAGACGGGTGCATCAGGCGGTTGGCCAGTTCACCGTCGGTGGTGAACATCAGCAAGCCGGTGGTGTTGATGTCGAGGCGACCGATGTTGATCCAGCGGCCTTCTTTAGGCTTGGGCATCTTGTCAAACACGGTCGGACGGCCTTCAGGGTCGTCACGGGTGCAGATCTCGCCATCGGGCTTGTTGTACATGATCACGCGGCGCACCGATTCGGCGGCCTCTTCACGCTTGATGACCTTGCCATCAATGGTGATTGCATCGTGCAGGTCGACGCGCTGGCCAAGCGTGGCCTCGACGCCGTTGACCTTGATGCGCTTCTGGGTGATCCAGGCTTCGACGTCGCGGCGCGAGCCCACGCCGATACGCGCCAGCACCTTTTGCAGTTTTTCACCTGCTGGGCCGATTTCCTGGCTGTCGTTCTGGTCTTTGTCGTTCATCTTAAGCACCTCCCGGTGGGTCGATTCAGGCGTGGCCTGAAGAGTGTTGAAAGCGGGGCTTTGGCCGAATAGGTCGGCAAAGGGTCGCGAATCATACGCTCATGGTGAGCGTTGCGCATCAGAGACTAGTCGATATGCGCCAAGTCATTTGTTTTTCCGCCGGCCGGTGGCGCCCAGGGCCAGCAAACGCAGTTCGGCTTCGGCCAGGACACTGCGTTTGTCGACTTTGTCGAGTTTCTTCCAGGCGCGGATTTCGCGTTTGCTGCGACCGCAACCGACGCAGATGTCGTCACTGAATTTGCAGATGCTGATGCACGGGTCTTTGGTTGAGCTCATGGTTTCTCCCAGTCAAATGGAGATCAAAATGTGGGAGGGGGCTCGCCCCCGATGGCAGTGGGTCAGTCAATACATGTGCAAACTGACACACCACAATCGGGGGCAAGCCCCCTCCCACATATGCCCTCATCAGTCTTCGAATTCGCGACGTTCGGCCTCGATAGCTTCGGCCAACGCGCGAGCTTCGTCTTCTTCATCGCTCAACGGCGGCTGTTCGAGCGCGGCGACCGCGGCCAGGAGTTTCTCGCGGGCATCGGCGACGCCGAGGATGTCTTCCTCCGAATCCACTTCAGGCTCAACTTCAACGTTCACTTCTGCAGCAGGCTCCGCCACCCCATCACGCAGCAGATCGTCAAAGTCGGTCTTGATGCCCTGCTCCATGTCGTCCAGTTCCAGCAACAACGTGTGGAAACTGGTTTCGTCCTTGGGCTCTTCCGGCTCGGCACTGGCATCGGCCAGTTCCTGCAGGCTTGCCGGCACCGGGGCGTCGTCGAAGTCCAGCACCGGCTCGGCTTCCATCTCGCGCAATTCGGCCAGCGGCGGCAGGTCGTCGAGGTTTTTCAGGTTGAAGTGGTCGAGGAATACCTTGGTGGTGGCGAACATCGCCGGTTTGCCCGGCACGTCGCGGTAGCCGACGATGCGGATCCACTCGCGCTCCAGCAACGTCTTGACGATATGGCTGTTGACCGCCACGCCCCGCACATCTTCAATCTCGCCACGAGTGATCGGCTGGCGATAGGCGATCAGTGCCATGGTCTCCAGCATCGCCCGTGAATAACGCTGCGGGCGCTCTTCCCACAGACGGCCGACCCACGGGGAAAATTTCTCACGGATTTGCAGGCGATAACCCGACGCCACTTCGCGCAGTTCAAAGGCGCGGCCTTCACAGGACTTGCGCAAAATCTCCAGCGCCTTTTTGAACACCGGCGGTTCGGGGCGCTCGGCCTCTTCGAAGAGTTCGAACAGGCGCTCCAGGGATTGCGGTTTGCCCGAGGCCAGGAGAAAGGCCTCCAGCAGGGGCGCCAGTTCGCGGGGTTCAGTCAGATTCATCGATTCAGCTCTTTATTCGGCTCGCGCCCGCACGTGGATAGCCGCAAAAGGCTCATTCTGGACCAGCTCGACCAAGGACTCCTTGACCAATTCCAACACCGCCATAAAGGTCACCACCACCCCAAGGCGCCCTTCTTCCTTGGTGAACAGCTCGAAAAACGGCACAAACCCACCGCCCTTGAGGCGCTCCAGCACATCACTCATGCGCTCGCGGGTGGACAGCGCCTCACGGCTGACCTGGTGGTGTTCAAACATATCGCCACGGCGCAGCACTTCAGCCATGGACATCAGCAATTCTTCCAGGCTCACGTCTGGCAGCAGTTTGCGCGCGCGGGCTTCGGGAGCATCCAGCTTGGGCACCACCACGTCGCGGCCCACGCGGCTCAGACCGTCGATGCCTTCGGCGGCGGCCTTGAAGCGTTCGTACTCTTGCAGACGGCGGATCAGTTCGGCACGTGGGTCGTCTTCTTCGGCTTCGACCGTCTCCGAACGCGGCAGCAACATGCGCGACTTGATCTCGGCCAGCATGGCGGCCATTACCAGGTACTCGGCGGCCAGTTCCAGGCGCACCGACTGCATCAGCTCGACATACCCCATGTACTGGCGGGTGATTTCCGCCACCGGGATGTCGAGAATGTTGATGTTCTGCTTGCGGATCAGGTACAGCAACAAGTCCAGCGGGCCTTCGAAGGCGTCAAGGAAGACCTCCAGCGCGTCCGGCGGGATGTACAGATCCAGGGGCATTTCCAGCACGGCCTGGCCGTACACCATGGCAAACGGCAGTTCCTGCTGGGCGCCTGCCTGAGGGTCGACGGTTTCCACTGACGACATTCAGGCCTCGACCATAAAGGGCGCCGGATCACCACAACCCACACGGATCACTTCTGGATCGCCATCGGCCAGGTTGATCACGGTGGAGGCTTTGCCGCCGCCGAAGCCGCCATCGATGATCAGGTCCACCTGCTTTTCCAGCAGTTGACGCATTTCGTACGGGTCTTCCAGGGGTTCGGTGTCGCCGGGCATGATCAACGACACACTCATCAGCGGCTCACCCAACTCAGCCAGCAACGCCAGGGCAATCGGGTGCTCCGGCACACGCAGGCCGATGGTGCGCTTCTTCGGATGCAACAGCAGGCGCGGCACTTCGCGGGTGGCGTTGAGAATGAAGGTGTACGGGCCCGGCGTGTGCGCCTTGAGCAGGCGGAAAGTGCCGGTGTCGACCTTGGCGAACAGGCCCAGTTGGGACAAGTCGCTGCAGATCAGCGCGAAGTTGTGCTTGTCGTCCAATTGACGCAAACGGCGCACACGTTCGACCGCGCCCTTGTCGCCGATCTGGCAACCGATGGCGTAGGACGAATCAGTCGGGTAGATCACCACGCCGCCGGCGCGAATGATCTCCACGGCCTGTTTAATCAGGCGTGCCTGGGGGTTTTCCGGATGAATCTGGAAGAATTGACTCACGGGTTCTACCTGTTCAGACGGTGGCAATAATGGGGTCATGCTTGAATCGCCCCCACAAAAGCGGCAAATCTTCCGGGACCGCGCGGTACTCGCCGATCTCGGACCAGCCGCCTGGGCCATGAAAATCACTGCCGGCACTGACCAGCAGACCAAATTCGCGGGCAAGAATCGCCAGGCTGCCGACCTGTTCGGCGGGTTGATGCCCGTTGACCACTTCGATCGCGTGGCCGCCCGCTCCAATATAGTCGCTGATCAGCTTGCGACGCTTGCTGCGCGTGAAATCGTAATGCCAGGGATGCGCCAGGCTGACCCAGGCCCCGGAGGCCCGCAGGGTCTCGACGGTGTCCTCAAGGGTCGGCCAATGTTGCTTCACATCACCCAACTTGCCAGCCCCCAGCCATTTGCGGAAGGCTTCAGCGCGGTCTTTGACAAAACCTTCACGCACCATCCAGTCGGCAAAGTGCGGACGGGCCGGTGCATTGCCACTGTCACCCAGTTCCTGCTGGATGGCGCGGGCGCCGTCGAGGGCATTGGGCATGCCTTTGAGGGCCAATTTGCGGCTTATTTCTTCGGACCGCAGCCAGCGGCCGTCGTGCAATTGCGCGATAGCCTCCACCAGCGGCGGGGCTTTCTGATCGAAGCCGTAGCCGAGCACGTGAATGGTCGCGCCGCCCCAGGTGCAGGACAATTCCACGCCGTTGACCAGCTGCATGCCCAACGAATGGGCGGTTACACGCGCTTCGTCGAGGCCTTCGAGGGTGTCGTGGTCGGTCAACGCCAGAACTCGCACGCCTTTTTCAAACGCACGCGCAACCAGTACCGCGGGCGCCAGGGCGCCGTCGGAGGCCGTGCTGTGGCAGTGCAAATCAACATTCACGGGAGTGTGTAACCTCAAGTCAGCTGGCGCTTTCGCAACCAAGGATGTTTGTTATTATGCCGCCACATCCAGCTTCTGGCTCTTACTGTGAAACAATTCATCGACTTCATCCCGCTGTTGCTGTTCTTCATCGTTTACAAACTCGACCCTCGGGTCGTCGATCTGGCCGGCCATGAGCTCACTGTCGGCGGCATCTACAGCGCCACTGCCGTGCTGATCATCAGCTCTGTCGTGGTCTACGGCGCGATTTTCATCTCCCAGCGCAAACTGGAAAAAAGCCAATGGCTGACCCTGGTCGCGTGCCTGGTTTTCGGCAGCCTGACCCTGGCTTTTCACAGCGAAACCTTCCTTAAATGGAAAGCCCCGGTGGTGAACTGGCTGTTTGCCCTGGCGTTTATCGGCAGCCACTTCATCGGCGACCGCCTGCTGATCAAGCGGATCATGGGCCACGCGCTGACCCTGCCGGAACCGGTCTGGGTACGCCTGAACGTGGCCTGGATCGTGTTTTTCATCTTCTGCGGCGCGGCCAACCTGTTCGTGGCCTTTACCTTCCAGCAATACTGGGTCGACTTCAAAGTGTTCGGCAGCCTGGGCATGACCGTGTTGTTCCTGGTCGCCCAGGGCATTTACCTGTCGCGCCACCTGCATGACGCCGAGCCCACCACGCCGAAAACCGAGGACTGACATGCTCTACGCAATCATTGCCACTGACGTTGCCAACTCGCTGGAAAAACGCCTGTCCGTGCGCCCGGCCCACGTCGAGCGCCTCAAGCAGCTGCAAGCCGAAGGCCGTATCGTACTGGCCGGCCCGCACCCGGCCGTGGACAGCAACGATCCGGGCGACGCCGGTTTCACCGGTAGCCTGATTGTCGCCGAGTTCGCCTCCCTGGCCGATGCCCAGGCTTGGGCCAAGGCTGATCCTTATGTCGCGGCCGGCGTTTACGCCGATGTCGTGATCAAGCCGTTCAAGCAAGTCCTGCCGTGACCCGTGCTGCGCCGGACACATTGCGTTCGGCGCGCTGCTAATTGCTCATTATTCTCGGTAACCGGCCGACAACAGTCTGAATATTCGTGTGGAATCAGGAGTTCCGATGCGCTTACGTCAGTTGTGTCTGTTGGCAGTGTTAACGATCGGGGCTACGGCCCATGCTGAAGAAACCTCGAACACCGGCAGTTCCACGCCGCTGTCCTTGAGTGCCGGCAGCCAGATCAGCGAGTTGCAGCAACGTTTGAAAGAAAGCGAACGCCAGCGTGAAGAACTGAACAAGCAACTGCAAAACGCGGATGCTGCCCGCGAAAGCGCTCAATTGAGTCGCCTTCGTCAAGAGAACCAAAAGCTGGCCCAGCAACTCAAAGATTCACAGGGCGGTGCCTTGACCCGATGGCTGACCGAGCAACAGCAATGGTTTGTCACCGGCGGGGCCGTCGCACTGATCGCCTTGCTGTGCGGGATCTTCGCCAGCGGTGGGCACCGTCGCCGTCGACAATGGCTAAATTGAGTGAGTCATGAGCGAGCTGTTACTGATAGATGATGACCAGGAGCTCTGTGAGCTGCTGACCAGTTGGTTGAGCCAGGAAGGCTTCCAGGTGCATGCCTGTCACGACGGTTTGAGCGCGCGCAAGGCCTTGGCCGAGAGCGCTCCGGCCGCCGTGGTGCTCGATGTGATGCTGCCCGACGGCAGTGGCCTGGAGCTGCTCAAGCAATTGCGCAACGATCACCCTGAATTGCCGGTGCTGATGCTTTCGGCACGGGGCGAACCGTTGGACCGCATCCTCGGCCTGGAACTGGGCGCCGACGATTACCTCGCCAAACCCTGCGACCCACGGGAACTGACCGCCCGCCTGCGCGCCGTATTGCGCCGCAGCCACCCGGCCGCCGTATCCAGCCAGCTTGAGCTGGGCGACCTGTGCTTCAGCCCGGTGCGCGGCGTGGTCAGTATCGATGAACAGGAATTCACCCTCACCGTCTCCGAAAGCCGCCTGCTGGAAGCTTTGCTGCGCCAGCCCGGCGAGCCGCTGGACAAGCAGGAACTGGCGCAGATCGCCCTGGGCCGCAAGCTGACCCTGTACGACCGCAGCCTGGACATGCACGTGAGCAACCTGCGCAAAAAAATCGGCCCGCACCCGGATGGCCGGCCACGGATCGTGGCGTTGCGCAGTCGTGGCTATTACTACAGCCTCTAAGCAAGCCCCATGTGTAGCAGCTGCCGAGCGCAAGCGAGGCTGCGTTGGGGTCTCGGTGATCGCGGGGTGTCAATACGTACGCTACGCACGACCATCGCAGGCAAGCCCGCTCCCACTATTTACCTCTGCGCTCGCGAACCTTTTGTCAGCTCGCATCAAAAACCTCTTTACTCAAGCTTTACGCTCCCCTGACCGCCGCTGACCTTGCTCTGGGTAATCTACTCACATCCGGACTCACCGGAATAGAGACAGGAGAATCACCATGCGCAAGACCCTTATCGCTTTGATGTTCGCCGCAGCCCTGCCAACCGTTGCCATGGCCGCGATGCCCGAAGGCCCAGGCCCGATGGGCGAGCCTTCCGGCCACATGATGGGCGGCCCGGGCCACGGCGGTGAACACGGTCCGCGTGGCAAAGGCGGCCCCTTCAGCCAGCTGGACCTGAGCAAGGAACAGCGCCAGCAGATCGGCAAGCTGATGGGCGACCAATGGCACGCTCGCAAAGACCTGACCAAAAAGTACCTGGACAAGCTCCCGGCCGCTGACCAGAAAGCCATGCAGGATGAAATCGCCGCCGGCAAGCAGAAGACCCAGGCCGATATCCGTGCCGTGCTCAAGCCTGACCAGCAGAAGCAGTTCGACGAGATCATCAAAAAGCAGGAACAGCGCCGCGCCGAATGGAAGGAATTCCAGGCATGGAAAGCGCAACAGCCGCAAAAAGCGCAATAATGCCCCCGCGTTAACGCTCCCAGCCCAGTGGCCCCCGCCACTGGGCTTTTCCTGTTTGAGGGTTTCCTGTGCGTTCATTGTTCTGGCGCATCCTGGCCAGTTTCTGGCTGGCCATCGCCTTGGTTGCTGGGTTGTCGATCCTGCTTGGGCATATGCTCAATCAAGATGCCTGGATTCTCAGCCGCCACCCCGGCCTCAAAAACCTGGCGCAAGAGTGGACCCAACTCTACGAAACCCAGGGCGAAGACGCTGCCCAGGAATTGCTGCAACAGCGCAAGCGCCAGTACCACATCGATGTGCAAGTGCTGAACGAAAGCGGCGAGCCCGTGGTGCGTGGCACCTTCCCGCGCCGCGCCGCCGCCTTTGAAGCACGGCAAAACGACAGCAAGGAAGGCCACCTGCCCTGGCGCCGCCTGACCGCCGAGTACACCAGCGAGAAAACCGGCGACACGTACTTGCTGATCTACCGCATCGCCCACCCCGAACTCGACGAATGGCACCGCAGCAGCCTCACGTGGCCATTGAGCGCCCTAGCGATTGCCCTGGTGGTGCTGACCCTGTTCAGCCTGTTCGTCACCCTATCCATCACCCGCCCGCTGAGCCGGCTGCGCGGTGCGGTGCATGACCTTGGCCAGGCCACCTACCAGCAAAACAGCCTGGCGCGCCTGGCCAACCGTCGTGATGAGTTCGGCGTACTCGCCACCGACTTCAACCGCATGGGTGCACGCCTGCAAAGCCTGATCGGCAGTCAACGCCAATTACTGCGCGACGTGTCCCACGAACTGCGCTCGCCCCTGGCGCGCCTGCGGATAGCCTTGGCCCTGGCCGAACGCGCCAGCCCCGAAGAGCGGGAAAAACTCTGGCCTCGCCTGACCCGCGAATGCGACCGCCTGGAGGCCTTGATCAGCGAGATCCTGGTATTGGCCCGCGTCGATGCCGATAACGCCAGCGCCGAAGACGTCGACCTCAATCCCCTGCTCAAGACCCTGCAAAAAGACGCCCAGCTCAGCGCGCCCGACCAGGTGGTGCAACTGACCAGCGAAAACGACCTGCAGCTCAAGGGCTGGCCGACCATGATCGAACGCGCCGTCGACAACCTGCTGCGCAATGCCCAACGGTTCAACCCGCCAGGCGAGGCCATCGAATTGCGGGCGCAGCGCCACGACGAACGAATCCTGATCAGCGTGCGCGACCATGGCCCCGGCGTGGACGCCGAGCACCTCAGCCAACTGGGCGAGCCGTTCTACCGCGCGCCCGGCCAGACTGCCCAAGGCCACGGCCTGGGCCTGGCGATTGCGCGGCGTGCAGCCGAACGCCATGGCGGCAGCCTGATTCTGGCCAATCACCCCGGCGGTGGCTTTATCGCCAGCATCGACCTGCCGTTGGAACCTGGGGTTGTCACACCGGTGTGATGTTCTTTTATAGTGGCCCTTCTCTTATGGAGGGCCTTTGATGACTGACCTGCTGACTCCCATCCAAGCCGCACTCGATCTGCCCCAAACACCGCTGACCCTGACCGAGGCTGGCGCCCTGCCCTCGATTTTCGCCGTTACCGAACTGGCCAGCGCCAGCATCGGCGCCGCCGGACAGGCCGTCGCCGGATTGATCCAACAACAGACCGGACGTTTGCCCAGCGTGAGTGTCGACCGCCGCCTCGCGTCGTTCTGGTTCTCTTCCTCAATTCGCCCGCTGGGCTGGCAAGTGCCGCCACTGTGGGACCCGGTGGCTGGCGACTACGCCAGCGCCGATGGCTGGATTCGCCTGCACACCAACGCGCCCCATCACCGTGCCGCCGCCGAACAGGTGCTGGGCAACGTCGCAGATCGCGCCGAGATGGCAGCCAAAGTCTCAACGTGGAATGCCGCAGAGCTGGAGCAGGCGATTGTCGATGCCGGTGGTTGCGCGGCGCAGATGCGCACGTGGCAGGCCTGGCAAATCCATCCGCAGGGGTTGGCGGTGAATGCTGAAGCGCTGATACAGCGCCAGACCTTCGACACCAGCCGTGACACGCCCTGGCTCGGCTCGATCGCCCGTCCGCTGGCCGGCATCAAGGTGCTCGACCTGACCCGCGTACTGGCCGGTCCCGTGGCCAGCCGCTTTCTGGCGGGCCTGGGCGCCAGTGTATTGCGAATCGACTCGCCCACCTGGAACGAGCCCGGCGTGGTGCCGGAAATGACCCTCGGCAAACGCTGCGCCCGACTGGACCTCAAAAACCCCGAAGACCGGCAGATTTTCGAAAGCTTGCTCAAGGAAGCCGACATCCTGTTGCACGGTTACCGCGCCGATGCCCTGGAACAACTGGGCTACACCCCAAGTGCACTGCACACCCTCGCCCCCGGCCTGATCGACGTAAGCCTCAACGCCTACGGCTGGAGCGGCCCATGGCGCAACCGCCGAGGCTTCGACAGCCTGGTGCAGATGAGCAGCGGCATCGCCGACGCGGGCATGGCCTGGAAACAAGCGGATAAACCGATGCCGCTGCCCTTGCAGGCCCTGGATCACGCCACCGGGTATTTGATGGCGGCCAGCGCGATCCAGGCCTTGAGCGAGCGTTTGGAATCCGGCCGTGGTGGGTCGGCGCGGTTGTCCTTGGCGCGCACGGCAACGTTGTTGGTAGAAGCGGGACAAGCGCCGGAGCAACCAGCGTTGCGGGCCGAAGAGCCGTGTGATCAAGGCCTGGTCGTGGAACAGACCGCCTGGGGCCAGGCCCACCGGTTGCTCCCCCCGCTGACCATCAGCGGTACGCCATTGCAGTGGGATTTGCCGGCCGGGGAATTAGGCTCGCACCGAGCACAGTGGTGATCTGGCGGTCGCTATCGGGGGCAAGTCGAACCGTCGCACCGCCCCTCCCACATGTGACTGTGTTCACAAATCAAAATGTGGGAGGGAGCTTGCTCCCGATGGGGCCAGTACAGCCAACCCATTTATAACGATAGAACCCCGCTGTACAGCCCATACGCCGCCAGCCCGGCACCGGCGATCACGCAACTGAAAATGCCTTTCTCCATGTGAGTAAACAACGGCCGCCCCTGCTCACGCTTGGCCAGGGCAAACAGGATCACGCCCGGCGCATAGAGCAGCGCCGACAGCAGCAAATACTTCAACCCCCCGGCGTAGAGCAGCCATACCGCGTAACCCAGGGCAATCACGCCCACCAACAGATCCTTGAATCGCTGACGCTGGGCACCTTCATAGGTTTCGCCGCGCCCGCTCAACAGCACCGCGTAGGCCGCCGACCACAGGTACGGCACCAGGATCATCGACGAAGCCAGGTAAATCAGCGTGGTGTAAGTGCTGTGGGAAAACAGCGTGATCACCAGAAAGACCTGAATCATCACATTGGTCAGCCACAGCGCATTGACCGGCACCTGGTTGGCGTTTTCTTTCTTCAGGAACGCAGGCATGGTCTTGTCCTGGGCAGTCGCGTAGAGGATTTCCGCGCAGAGCAGCGCCCACGACAGCAACGCGCCCAACAGCGACACCGCCAGGCCGAGGCTGATCAGCATCGCGCCCCAAGGCCCGACGATATGCTCCAGCACGCCCGCCAGGGAGGGATTTTGCAGGTTGGCCAGTTCCGGTTGGCTCATGATCCCAAGGGACAACACATTCACCAGCACCAGCAGCGCCAGCACGCCAAGAAAACCGATCACCGTGGCCCGGCCCACGTCCGAGCGTTTCTCGGCCCGCGCCGAATAGACGCTGGCGCCTTCGATGCCGATAAACACAAACACCGTGACCAGCATCATGTTGCGCACCTGGTCCACCACGCTGCCGAGCTGCGGGTTGCCCAGGCCCCAGATATCGCGGCTGAAGATATCGGCCTTGAACGCCACCGCTGCGATCACGATAAACATCAGCAACGGCACGATCTTCGCCACAGTGGTGATCTGGTTGATGAACGCCGCCTCTTTGATCCCGCGCATCACCAGAAAATGCACGGCCCACAGCAGCACCGAGGCACAGCCGATGGCCACCGGCGTATTGCCCTGGCCGAACACCGGAAAAAAGTAGCCAAGGGTGCTGAACAGCAACACGAAGTAACCGACGTTGCCCATCCACGCGCTGATCCAATAACCCCAGGCCGACGAGAACCCCATGTAATCGCCAAAACCGGCCTTGGCGTAGGCATACACCCCGGAATCCAACTCGGGTTTGCGATTGGCCAGGGTCTGGAACACAAACGCCAAGGTGAGCATGCCGACGGCAGTGATTGCCCAGCCGATCAGGACGGCACCGACCTCGGCACGGGCGGCCATGTTTTGCGGCAGGGAGAAGATCCCCCCGCCAATCATAGAACCCACCACCAAGGCGATCAGGGCGCTGAGTCGAAGTTTCTGGGCCGGTTGGGACATGAACGCTCCTGAAGAATTAACAGTTTTAGCTGACCACCGTGCACTCCACTAATTAACTCAGCGAGTGTAGCGTTTATTAGAGACAGCGATAAAACTGGCACACTCATAACCTAATGGCATGTCAACTCAACGCTATTCAGGCTTATTTATATTTTAAATACTGCATCACCTTTAACCTTTATAGCCAATACGTGAAGCGACGCTGAAAAGTTTGCACATCCGCAAAAACGGTCTAGCTTCAAACGTCCATAGCCCTGGCTAAATAATTAATTCCAATGGCGTAACCGCTCTGCACAGCGTGTTTCCGAGGATTCTTATCGCCCACGAGTTCCCACCCTAAGTCATTAATTCACAATGGAATGTGCCAATGAAGTGATCTGAGTCAGCTGTTTGATTAGCACACGGAATTATTCTGTGGTCTCTCTTCTCCCGCATTGGAGTTATGCAATGTCTGAATCTCCGGGAAAACTTCGATTAGGCGCATTGGTTGCACTTGTCGTGGGTTCGATGATTGGCGGTGGGATCTTCTCCCTGCCGCAAAACATGGCCGCCAGCGCCGACGTCGGTGCGGTATTGATCGGTTGGGTGATTACTGCCATTGGCATGTTGACCCTCGCGTTCGTATTCCAGACCCTGGCCAACCGCAAGCCCAACCTCGATGGCGGCGTCTACGCCTACGCCAAGGCCGGCTTCGGTGATTACATGGGTTTCTCGTCGGCCTGGGGTTACTGGATCAGCGCCTGGCTGGGCAACGTCGGCTACTTCGTGCTGCTGTTCAGCACCCTCGGTTACTTCTTCCCGATCTTTGGCGAAGGCAACACCCCCGCGGCCGTGATTGGCGCTTCGGTGTTGCTGTGGGCCGTGCATTTCCTGGTGCTGCGCGGGATCAAGGAAGCGGCGTTCATCAACCTGGTGACCACCGTCGCCAAGGTCGTGCCGCTGGTGCTGTTCGTGTTGATCGCGCTGTTTGCGTTCAAGCTGGAGATCTTCACCGCTGACATCTGGGGCGTGAAAAACCCGGACCTGGGCAGCGTGATGAACCAGGTGCGCAACATGATGCTGGTCACCGTGTGGGTGTTCATCGGCATCGAAGGCGCGAGCATCTTCTCGTCCCGTGCGGAAAAACGCTCCGACGTGGGCAAGGCCACTGTGATCGGCTTTATCACCGTGCTGCTGTTTTTGATGCTGGTGAACGTTTTGTCCCTCGGCATCATGACCCAACCGGAACTGGCCAAGCTGCAGAACCCGTCGATGGCTGCGGTGCTGGAGCATGTGGTCGGCCATTGGGGCGCGGTGTTGATCAGCGTCGGCTTGATCATATCGCTGCTGGGGGCGTTGCTGTCGTGGGTGCTGCTGTGTGCGGAGATCATGTTCGCCGCCGCCAAGGACCACACCATGCCGGAGTTCCTGCGCAAGGAGAACGCCAACCACGTGCCGGTCAATGCGCTGTGGCTGACCAATGCCATGGTGCAACTGTTCCTGATCATCACCCTGTTTTCCGCCAGCACTTACCTGTCGCTGATCTACCTCGCCACCTCGATGATCCTGGTGCCCTACCTGTGGTCGGCGGCCTACGCGCTGCTGCTGGCGGTGCGCGGCGAGACCTACGAAAACGCCCTTAAAGAGCGCAGGAAAGACCTGTTCATCGGCGCCGTCGCGCTGATCTACGCGGTGTGGCTGCTCTATGCCGGCGGCACCAAATACCTGCTGCTCTCCGCCCTGCTCTATGCCCCCGGCGCAATCCTGTTCGCCAAGGCCAAGCGTGAGTTGGGCAAACCGATTTTCACCAACGTCGAGAAGCTGATTTTCGCCGCGGTAGTCATTGGCGCCCTGGTGGCTGCCTATGGCCTCTACGACGGCTTCCTGACTCTGTAATTGTTGCTCCTTGGAGGATCTGTAATGACCACGGAAAAAGTGAAGTACGGCGTACATTCCGAAGCCGGCAAACTGCGCAAAGTCATGGTGTGCTCCCCAGGCTTGGCCCACCAGCGGCTGACCCCCAACAACTGCGATGAACTGCTGTTCGATGACGTGTTGTGGGTGGCCCAGGCCAAGCGCGACCATTTCGACTTCGTGACCAAGATGCGCGAGCGGGATATTGATGTGCTGGAAATGCACAACCTGCTGACCGACATCGTTGCCAATCCCGAGGCCCTGGACTGGATCCTGGAACGCAAGATCACCGCCAACACCGTGGGCCTGGGCCTGGTCGAGGAAGTCGGCTCGTGGCTGCGCAGCCTGGAGCCGCGCAAGATCGCCGAGTACCTGATCGGCGGCGTATCGGCCGATGACCTGCCGAGCAGCTTCGGTGGCAAGACCATCGAGATGTTCCGCGATTTCCTCGGCCACGCCAGTTTCATTCTGCCGCCGTTGCCCAACACCCAGTTCACCCGCGACACCACCTGCTGGATCTACGGCGGCGTGACGCTCAACCCGATGTACTGGCCGGCGCGTCGCCAGGAAACCCTGCTGACCAGCGCCATCTACAAATTCCACCCTGAATTCACCAACGCCGACTTCCAGATCTGGTACGGCGACCCCGACCAGGAACACGGTGCCGCTACGCTGGAAGGCGGCGACGTGATGCCGATTGGCAATGGCGTGGTGTTGATCGGCATGGGCGAGCGCTCGTCCCACCAGGCCATCGGCCAGCTGGCGCGCAACCTGTTCAAAAACAAAGCCGTGGAACGGGTGATCGTCGCCGGCTTGCCGAAATCACGCGCGGCAATGCACCTGGACACCGTGTTCAGCTTCTGCGACCGCGACCTGGTCACCGTCTTCCCAGAAGTGGTCAACCAGATCGTGCCGTTCACCCTGCGCCCTGACGAAAGCAAGCCACACGGCATCGACATCCAACGGGAGAAAACCAACTTCCTGGAAACCGTCGCCGCCGCCCTCAACCTCAAGGCGCTGCGCGTGGTGGAAACCGGTGGCAACGCCTTCGCCGCCGAACGCGAGCAGTGGGACGACGGCAACAACGTGGTGGCCGTGGAGCCGGGCGTGGTGATCGGCTACGACCGCAACACCTACACCAACACGCTGCTGCGCAAGGCCGGGGTGGAAGTCATCACCATCAGTGCCGGTGAGCTCGGCCGGGGCCGTGGCGGCGGCCACTGCATGACCTGCCCGATCATTCGCGACCCTATCGACTATTAAGGAGATTCCATCATGGCTTTCAATATGCGCAACCGCAGCCTGCTGTCGCTGATGCACCACACCACGCGCGAGCTGCACTACCTGCTGGACCTGTCCCGCGACCTCAAACGCGCCAAATACACCGGCACCGAGCGTCCGCACCTGAAGGGCAAGAACATCGCGCTGATCTTCGAAAAAACCTCGACCCGCACCCGCTGCGCGTTCGAAGTCGCGGCCCACGACCAAGGCGCTCACGTCACCTATATCGACCCGGTGTCGTCGCAGATCGGCCACAAGGAAAGCATGAAAGACACCGCCCGCGTGCTCGGTCGGATGTTCGATGCCATTGAATACCGTGGCTTCGAGCAGGAAATCGTCGAAGAACTGGCCAAGTTCGCCGGGGTGCCGGTATTCAACGGCCTGACCGCCGAATTCCACCCGACGCAGATGATCGCCGACACCCTGACCATGCGCGAACACAGCGACAAGCCGCTGCATGACATCAGCTACGCCTACCTGGGCGACGCCCGTTACAACATGGGTAACTCGCTGCTGATGATCGGCGCCAAGCTCGGCATGGACGTGCGCATCGGCGCACCGAAAGCCCTGTGGCCCCATGAAGATTTCATCAAGCAATGCCAGGCATTTGCCGAGGAAAGCGGCGCACGCATCACCATCACCGAAGACCCGAAAGAAGCCGTGAAGGGCGTGGACTTCATCCACACCGACATCTGGGTGTCCATGGGCGAGCCGGTGGAGGCATGGGACGAGCGCATCGAGCAACTGCTGCCGTACCAGGTCAACGCCAAGATGATGAAAGCCTCGGGCAACCCTCGGGTGAAGTTCATGCACTGCCTGCCGGCGTTCCACAACAGCGAAACCAAGGTCGGCAAGGACATCGCCGCGCGGTATCCGAACCTGGCAAACGGCGTGGAAGTGACCGAGGAAGTCTTCGAGTCGCCGGCCAACATCGCCTTTGAGCAAGCGGAAAACCGCATGCATACCATCAAGGCGATCCTGGTGTCGGCGCTGGCGGATATCTAACTCTCACTGTCGGAACACAATAAAAATGTGGTAGGGGGCAAGCCCCCTCCCACATTTTGCCTTGTGTCCACAAAGCTGAATTCTAGAAGGATCGTATTATGCGCATCGTCGTAGCCCTGGGCGGCAACGCCCTCCTGCGCCGTGGTGAACCCATGACGGCGGATAATCAACGCGCCAACATCCGCATCGCCACCGAACAGATTGCCAAGATCCACCCCGGCAACGAGCTGGTGATCGCCCACGGCAATGGCCCGCAAGTCGGCCTGCTGTCGCTGCAAGCCGCCGCCTACACCCAGGTTTCACCGTATCCACTGGACGTGCTGGGCGCCGAAACAGAAGGCATGATCGGCTATATCATCGAACAAGAACTGGGCAACCTGCTGGACTTTGAGGTGCCCTTCGCCACGCTGCTGACCCAGGTGGAAGTGGACGCCAAGGACCCGGCATTCCAGAACCCGACCAAGCCGATCGGCCCGGTCTACTCCAAGGCCGAAGCGGAAAAACTGGCGGCCGAAAAAGGCTGGGCGATTGCCCCCGATGGCGATAAATACCGCCGGGTGGTAGCCAGCCCACGCCCCAAACGCATCTTTGAGATTCGCCCGATCAAGTGGCTGCTGGAAAAAAGCAGCATCGTGATTTGCGCCGGCGGTGGCGGGATTCCGACCCTGTACGGCGAAGACGGCAAACTGCGCGGCGTCGAAGCTGTCATCGACAAAGACCTGTGCTCGTCGCTATTGGCCTCGCAACTGGACGCCGATTTGCTGGTGATTGCCACCGATGTCAACGCCGCTTTTATCGACTTCGGCAAGCCGACCCAGAAAGCCATCGGCCAGGCACACCCGGACGAAATGGAAAAACTCGGCTTCGCCGCCGGCTCCATGGGCCCCAAGGTCCAGGCCGCCTGTGAGTTCGCCCGCCAGACTGGCAAAACCGCAGTGATCGGTTCACTCTCGGACATCGAAGCCATCGTCCAGGGCAGCGCCGGCACGCGCATCAGCACGGCAACACCTGGCATCACCTATCTGTGAAGTAGAGGAGATACGCCTATGGCCACCTTTAAACCCGGTCACCTGCATATCGAACGTCACGCGCTCAACAATAACGATGTCAGCTACGACCTTTGCCTGGACTACGAAGTCGTCACACATGAGGCGGAAGGCAAAGGCATGCAATTCACCCTGCACGGCAACATCCAGGGCAAGGACGTGAAGGAAACCTTTTTCCTCCCCAAGGACCAGGCTTACAACTTCGCCAGCAATGTGACCAAGATCGTCGAGAAATACGGCATTCCCAAGACCCACAGCAGCGTCGGCTCGCAACACAAGCATTACGACATGATGTTCGAAGATGTGCGGCATCAACTGGATATGAAATCCGGTGATCCGGTCAAACCCGAACACCTGGAGTAACGCGGAGAAAATGTGGGAGGGGGCTTGCCCCTCCCACATTTTTTGATCTGCATCGCCTGTCAGGCATACTTGCGGCCTCTCGCACCTCAGAATCGTCAACCACTGCATGCGTATCCACGTCAGCTTCATCGACCGCGTCGGCATTACCCAGGAAGTCCTGGCCTTGCTCGGTGGGCGCAATCTCAACCTGGATGCGGTGGAAATGGTACCGCCCAACGTCTACATCGACGCCCCGACCCTCAGCGCCGAGGTGCTCGAAGAGCTGCGCGATGCACTGTTCAGCGTACACGGCGTGCGGGCGGTGAAGGTGGTGGACATCCTCCCCGGCCAACGCCGCCACCTGCAACTCGACGCCCTGCTGGCGGCCATGACCGACCCGGTGCTGGCCCTGGACAGCGCGGGCACGATCCTGCTGGCCAACCCGGCGCTGATTGCCCTGTACGGGCGTGAACCGGCCGGGGAAAGCATCGCAGAGCTGTTCAACGACCCGGCGCTGCTCGATACCTTGTTGGAAAACGGCTTTCGCCTGCCCCTGCGCGAGATCAGCGTCAACGGCCAGACCCTCCTGCTGGACGCTACACCGATCACCGATGCCGGCGCCCTGCTCACCCTTTACCAGCCAAACCGCATCGGTGAACAACTCTCGGCGCTGCACCATGACCATGCCGAAGGCTTTGACGCACTGCTGGGCGAGTCGCCGGCGATCCGTACCCTCAAGGCCCGCGCGCAACGGGTGGCCGCGCTGGATGCACCGCTGTTGATCCAGGGCGAAACCGGCACCGGCAAGGAGTTGGTGGCGCGGGCCTGCCATGCCATCAGTACGCGCCACAGTGCGCCGTTCCTGGCGTTGAACTGCGCCGCGCTGCCGGAGAACCTCGCCGAAAGCGAGTTGTTCGGCTACGCCCCCGGCGCCTTTACCGGCGCCCAGCGCGGCGGCAAGCCGGGGCTGATGGAGTTGGCCAACCAGGGCACGGTGTTCCTCGATGAAATCGGCGAAATGTCGCCGTATTTACAAGCCAAGCTGCTGCGTTTTCTCAACGACGGCAGTTTCCGCCGGGTGGGCGGCGACCGCGAGGTGAAGGTCAATGTGCGCATCCTCAGCGCCACCCACCGCAACCTGGAAAAAATGGTCAGCGAAGGCACCTTTCGTGAAGACCTGTTCTATCGCCTCAATGTGCTCAACGTCGAGGTGCCGCCCCTGCGCGAACGCGGCCAGGACATCCTGTTGCTGGCCCGCTACTTCATGCAGCAGGCCTGCGCACAGATCCAGCGCCCGGTGTGCCGCCTGGCGCCCGGTACCTATCCGGCGCTGTTGGGCAACCGTTGGCCGGGCAATGTGCGCCAGTTGCAGAACGTCATCTTCCGCGCCGCCGCCATTTGCGAAAGCAGCCTGGTGGACATCGGCGACCTGGACATCGCCGGGACCTCGGTGGCCCGCCAAAGCGACGGTGAAATCGACAGCCTCGAACAGGCCGTCGAAGACTTCGAACGCAGCCTGCTGGAGAAGCTCTACACCAGCTATCCCTCCACACGACAACTGGCCAGCCGCTTGCAGACCTCCCACACCGCCATCGCCCACCGCTTGCGCAAGTACGGCATTCCCGGCAAACCCTGAACCCACTCATCACCAGAACGAGCGCCGCCCGCGGTGCTTGACCGAGCCCGTTGTGTTGAAGAACAACTGCGCGGCCTTAGGTGCACTGATGCGCGAATAGTAGATCTCGATAACATCCCGGTCGGTTTTGTCCGCGAGGCTGCGGAAACTCATGAAGCGCTGCTCCGGCCGTTTCAAATGGCCGGCGTTGTAGGCGGTGTCAGGTGCGGTGGGCGTCGAGTAATGAAAATGCGCATACGCCAGAACCTTGCCTTGCTTGTCCTTGACCACATACTCCTGCAAAAAATCATCGACACGCTTGAGTGCGATACGGCCCTCAATGCGCAGTATCTGCACCTGATCCTGGGCCTGGAGCCAGGCAATCCCGTCCTCATCGGGCGGCAGACGTTTGATCATGTCGATACGCATCCGACGTCCCGCCTCCAGATAACGGCGCGCAGCCTGCTCCAACTCATCGAGCAGCGCCTGGGACGCGGTATCGGGGGTTGAGGGCAACGCCTTGCGAATTTTCTCGGCAACCGCCTGGATAGTCGTGGATTGACGTATCAACCGCGTCTCGACACTGTCCGGCAGACTGGAGCCAAGAGCCTCGGCACGCGCCTGCTGCAACACGATGGGTTCCCTGTCCAACAACCGACGGGCGTCGCCCTTGAGGTTTTCCAGTGAGCGTGTCGGGCGTGGTACGGGCGCCGCCGCCTCGATAACCGGTTCAAAATCATTGGAGCTGGGGCTACGCCGAAAGCTGGTCTGTACGCGCTTATCGATGGGATTGAGGATATCCACGATCTCATCATCCGATTCGGGCGTGCGGGCCCTTACCTTACCGAGCTGATAGCGATTTTTCCGGTCGCGAAACAAACGTTTGTCGGCACTGAGCACCGACACTGGTTGAGGCGCGCAATGTTCCTCCTGTTCGCGAAGCAGCCCCGACAAAGACTGCGCCGCTTGCTGCCCCAACTCTTCGAGCAAACGGCTCAGTTGTTCGATAACACGCTCGTCAACCACGTCAGCGGCCATATCACCGTACTCCCGCACCCCTGCCTGAGACCGGCGATACTCCCTGGCAATCGCTTCATACCCATTGATTCGTTGCTGCATGCTCAGCAAACCGGGCTCTTGCAAGGTTTTTTGCGACTGAATCGATTGGATCGCCTCACCTAGCAACCCGTGAACCTGCTCGAAGGGCGCAGACTCTTCAGAGGACGGCAAACGGCGCAGCACTGCCCCATATAAAGCCTTTAATTGCATGGACTGCCAGTCCAGAGGCGTGCCCATATCCGAGGGGGCCTTTAAATGTGCATACGGCTCAAACCCAGGCACGCCCATCAATCGCTCACGGGCATTCTGCTCCAGCGTACTCAGCTCGATCAGTTGAACGTTGTACCCTGCGATCGTCCGGGAGGATTGAGCAAAGGTGCGATGTGCCGCTTGGGCAATAACCTCGTCGGCGCCATCCATTTGCGCGTCCAACTCAATCAAACGCTCATCGGGAAGAATTGCGTCTGCCCGCACGTTGATCACCACCGTCATCTGGTCGCGCAAGTTCTCGATCATGGCCTCCAGCTGCTTCATCTTCTCCCGCTCGAAAGCACTCACAGGTTTGTGGGTGTTCAGTGCATTCAACGCATTTATCCTGTCGCACTGCAGCCGGTATTCGTTTTCCAACTCGATCAAATACTCGGTGCTGATGTCGCGCCGTTGGTGATCAGTGAACGTAGTGGCGCCCGCAGCGTGAGCCTCTTTGTAACGCTTCTGGGCCTGCGCCACCCGAGACAGGACCTCAGCGAGCCTGGCTGACGCGCGGTCGTAGTCACCCTCCAGTCTGCGGTTTTCATTCTGAAGGTGCAGACGCCGCTCGGCGGCCGTGGTCTTTTTTGGCTGCCCGCCGAGCAATCGCAGGCCCAGGTCAATCTTCCAGATACCTTTTGAGTCTTGCCTGAGCCATGGGCCCAAGCGTTGGTTGTTTCTCAAGTCAGCGATCCGCCAGCGATCGCCATCGGGCTTGACGCCATATAGCTTGCTGTCTATCAGCGTGTAATCCTGATGACGGCCTTGGACCCTCACCCGACCGCGCACAGGACTGTCTGTCGAGATCACGCTGGGGTTTGCAGGCCACGTTTCCCCCGGTTCTGGCGACCATTGGAAGGTTTCGAGCTGTGCTCGCTGCGCCGTGTCAAGCTTGAGCCGAGAGTTGGCCCAGGCATAATCCATGGCCGTGATATCTGCGTGTGAACGCTGCCAGGCGAATTTCCACACGGGTTCAAGCGTGTGGCTGACCGGAATCACCTCCGAGCCTTGGGCCGCACCTGTCGTCACGGTTTTGATCGCGTCCAGGCGTAAACGCTGATCCAGCGTGACCACGGGGCTCATCAGCAGGCCGGCCACACTGCCCATCAGCTCGGCAAGGGCATTGGCAGTCTCTTCCCGACTGGCCTGTGCCGGTAACGCCAGCACCGTGCGAAAGGTCCTGAAGGTTTGGAACAGCCAGCCCGCTACCGCCACAGGCCCTCTGATCATGGGCAACAGCGCATTGAACAACTGCCAGAGATCATTCTTGAACACGGTCCAGCGCAATGCCTCGCTGGAAGCAGATTGCTTCATGGCAAGCTGCCACAGGCTTTTGGCGTTTTCATTGAAGACGGTCGTCAGAAAATCGCCCTGCACCAATGCATCGCTGAGCAGCGCCGGGCTAGAGCCGGGCAGCGCGTCGTATTCATCGCCCTGAAGAAACCGCTGAACATGGGGGCTCAGAAAGCCGCCATTGCCAAACATGGCCCGGCTGTCATCCGGCAAACGCTGCAGCACCAGACATTGCAGGTCGCTGCCCACTCGCGCGATCTCGTCGAGCAACGCCTGGCGACTGGCAAACTGTTGTAAAACCGCTTCGGTGTGATCCGGGCGATAAAGAATGTGCGGCAACTGGCCGTTGTCACGCGGGCCGATGACATACAGGTTGTCCGTTTGATGGGCACGCCCCCCGGCGTGCACCAGGAACGCCAGCGGCCGGGCCACTATCACTTCACCGTCGATCACGTGCTTTTGCGGATCGCCCTGCAACATCGCTTGCACCACCAAGGCGCCAGCGCGGGTAAAACCGTAGCGCTGGCGCAGGCTGTGTTCAAAGGCGAGCATCGGCAACTGGATCGCCATCTGATCAACGAACAATCGCCGCCGCCGTGCGGACTCCGCCGGGTCGGCGATCAACGCGTGCTCAAGCAGCGCGGGGTAGTGCTTACCCACATCCACGCTTTCGATCAGGTGCTTGAGGTATGCCGGGGTGATCCGGCCGGGCACCTGGCCCGGCATGGCCTGATTGCTGATCTGCACACGGGCATAGGCCGTGGCGAAGGGGTTTTCCAACGACCATTGGGTCAAGGTCCTGGAGGTGCGTTGCGTCCAGCCGACGGTGGCGCCCTGGGTGCGCTCGAAGGTCAGGAGGTAATCGTCCGGGTTAATGGGCGCTTGAGTGGGGTAGTCCAGGCGCATTTGCCGTTGCAGCGCTTTGCGTGCATACACATCGATAGGGTCGAGGCCCTCCAGGAACGACGCTCCACCGGTGGCTCGCTGCAGCTGCTCCAGGCGTTCGAGCCACTGGCCATAAACCAGGCGATCAGCACGGTTGGCCAGTTGCAGCCAGACAGGCAACTGTTCTTCATGAGGTTGCTGAAGGTAATCAGGATCGAACCAGGCCAACGGCGACGTGAGTTTGATGAACAGCTGTTCATAGCTGCTGATGTAGGGAAGTGCCGACCAGTCGAGACGATACACGTTGCGAAGCTGACGCTCGAGCAAGGTCTGGGCCAAGGCATCGAACACATTGCCGTCGGGCTCACGAAGCACCCAGTTGATGGGCACGCCAGGCCGGTAGTGGTTCATATAGCGAGGCAACAGGTTACCCAACGCGTCCAGGGTATCGAGCTTCAGCAGGTTCATCGCCGGGACGTAAACCAGGCTGACCTGTTGCCCCTGAACCCGACGCTGCAGGACCAGCAGTGGCAACCACTCGCCCGCGCGCTCTGCCTGCACGGCATACACCTGATAGATATGCAGCGCATCGGGGCTGCCCACCACCTCTCGATCCGCCCGATATCCCCATAGCACGGTCTCCTCGACACCCAGCCCCAGCAACGACTGCGCGTGCTCGGGCAGCAGCGGTGGATTTTGCCGCGCCGTGAGCAGGCATGCTCGCAACTGGCTGCCAACCGCGTTCCAACGGCTGCGGGCCGGATCGTGAGGCACGCGGGCATTCCAATAGTCCACCAACCGCTGGCCAAACCCCACGAGCACGCCGGGGGCCAGGGTGTTGAGCATAAATTCGATGTCGTCCACGCTGATGGCTTGGGTCACCGGTTGGAACACCTCCTCTCCCAAGCGGATCAACAACTGATGATGGCCTGGCGTGTAGTTCAACGCTTCGCCGCTCATGCAGCGTTTGATCAGCGCATCGCTCAAGGTGATGAGCTGCGTGTAGCGACCGCCTGGCTGTATCACACCGATCCAGCTGTTGCTCGCCTGCAGACGGGATTCGGTAAACCACTCGCCTATCCACGCCTGGATCATTGATTGGGCCACCTGAGTCAGGCTCAGGCGGTGGGCAAACAGTTTGGATAAGTAATCGCGGGACTTCCGGGCCTGGGTGGCCTCCGCGGGATTTGCAGTTGAAGCACGCATGGATCGCATCCTGATAACGAGATGAGTGCACGTTAAAACGCGGGCAGGCGGGCATTACGGTAGATAGATCTCCTTGGCAGCGCCAAAAGCGACGCCGACCCGTACTGAAAGCGCTACAGCGTAACGATTTCGCTACAACCCTAGTTTTTGCACGCCATGCAACGCTTTGATCCACATAGGCTTTTTTTACCCGGTCCGACTGTAGCGAAATCGCTACAGCCAAAACGCATAGGCTTATAACCCTATTGGTTAACCTTTTGATTTATAACAACTTATTTGGATTGGCCGCGATCTTGCTAAGCAACTTCCCATTATTTCAATCCCGTCCACCAGACGAATCTGGCCCCGAGGAGTTTCCATGAGCGAGTTGCGTTTCACTGAAGATCACGAATGGCTGCGCGCCGAAGCTGACGGCAGCGTCACCGTGGGTATCACCGCTTTTGCGCAGAACGCGCTGGGTGATGTGGTTTTCGTGCAACTGCCGGAGTTGCAGGCCTACGCCAAGGGCGCTGAAGCGTCCACCGTGGAATCGGTAAAAGCCGCCAGCGGCGTGTACATGCCATTGGACGGTGAAGTGCTGGAAGTGAACGACAAACTCGACGGCAGCCCGGAGCTGGTCAACGAAGACCCGATGGGCGAAGGCTGGTTCTTCCGCTTTAAACCAGCCGATGCCAGTGCAGTGGCTAAGCTGTTGGATCAGGATGCGTACGACCGTCTGATCAAAGCCAACGCTGAAGCCTGAGGAGCGCGCCATGACTGTTAATTTGAGCACCGCCAACGAATTCATCGCCCGCCACATCGGCCCGCGCCAGGAAGATGAGCAGCAAATGCTCGCCAGCCTGGGCTTTGACTCCCTGGAAGCCTTGAGCGCCAGCGTGATCCCGGAAAGCATCAAGGGCACCAGCGTGCTCGGCCTGGAAGACGGCCTGAGCGAAGCCGAGGCCCTGGCCAAGATCAAGGCCATTGCCAGCCAGAACCAACTGTTCAAGACCTACATCGGCCAGGGCTACTACAACTGCCACACGCCATCGCCGATCCTGCGCAACCTCCTGGAAAACCCGGCCTGGTACACCGCCTACACGCCTTACCAGCCAGAGATTTCCCAAGGCCGCCTGGAAGCGCTGCTGAACTTCCAGACCCTGATCAGCGACCTCACCGGCCTGCCGATTGCCAACGCATCCTTGCTCGACGAAGCCACCGCCGCCGCCGAAGCCATGACCTTCTGCAAGCGCCTGAGCAAGAACAAAGGCAGCAACGCCTTCTTCGCCTCGGTGCACAGCCATCCGCAGACCCTCGACGTGCTGCGCACCCGCGCCGAGCCGCTGGGTATCGAGGTGGTAGTCGGCGACGAGCGTGAACTGACCGACGTGAGCCCGTTCTTCGGCGCCCTGCTGCAATACCCGGCGAGCAACGGTGACGTATTCGACTACCGCGCGCTGACCGAGCGCTTCCACACCGCCAACGCCCTGGTGGCCGTGGCTGCCGACCTGTTGGCCCTGACCCTGCTGACACCGCCGGGTGAATTCGGCGCCGACGTGGCCATCGGCAGCGCGCAACGCTTCGGCGTGCCGCTGGGTTTTGGTGGCCCGCACGCGGCGTACTTCTCCACCAAGGATGCGTTCAAGCGCGATATGCCGGGCCGTTTGGTCGGTGTGTCCGTTGACCGTTTCGGCAAGCCGGCCCTGCGCCTGGCCATGCAGACCCGCGAGCAACATATCCGCCGTGAGAAAGCCACCAGCAACATCTGCACCGCCCAAGTGCTACTGGCCAACATCGCCAGCATGTATGCCGTGTACCACGGGCCCAAAGGCCTGACTCAGATTGCCCAGCGCATTCACCAGTTGACCGCGATCCTGGCCAAGGGCCTGACCGCCCTGGGCTTGAAGGTCGAGCAGAAACACTTCTTCGACACCCTCACACTCAACACCGGCGCCAACACCGCCGCGCTGCACGACAAGGCCCGCGCCCAGCGCATCAACCTGCGTGTGGTGGATGCCGAGCGTGTCGGCCTGTCGGTGGATGAAACCACCACCCAAGCCGATATCGAAACCCTGTGGTCGATCTTTGCCGACGGCAAGGCCCTGCCCGCCTTCGCCGCCACTGAGAGCACCCTGCCAGCCGCGCTGCTGCGCCAGTCGCCGATCCTCAGCCACCCGGTGTTCAACCGCTACCACTCGGAAACCGAGCTGATGCGCTACCTGCGCAAGCTGGCGGATAAAGACCTGGCCCTGGACCGCACCATGATCCCGTTGGGCTCGTGCACCATGAAGCTCAACGCCGCCAGCGAAATGATCCCGGTGACCTGGGCCGAATTCGGTGCCCTGCACCCGTTCGCCCCAGCCGCACAAAGCGCCGGCTACCTGCAACTGACCTCCGACCTGGAAGCCATGCTCTGCGCAGCCACCGGTTATGACGCGATCTCGCTACAGCCGAACGCCGGCTCCCAAGGTGAATACGCTGGCCTGCTGGCCATCCGTGCCTATCACCAGAGCCGTGGCGAAGAACGCCGCGACATCTGCCTGATCCCCTCGTCGGCCCACGGCACCAACCCGGCGACCGCCAACATGGCCGGCATGCGCGTCGTCGTCACCGCCTGCGACGCCCGTGGCAACGTGGACATCGAAGACCTGCGCGCCAAAGCCATCGAGCACCGCGAGCACCTCGCCGCGCTGATGATCACCTACCCGTCCACCCACGGCGTGTTCGAAGAAGGCATCCGCGAAATCTGCGGCGTCATCCACGACAACGGCGGCCAGGTCTACATCGACGGCGCCAACATGAACGCCATGGTTGGCCTGTGCGCACCGGGCAAGTTCGGTGGCGACGTGTCCCACCTGAACCTGCACAAGACATTCTGCATCCCCCACGGCGGTGGCGGCCCGGGCGTTGGCCCGATTGGTGTCAAATCCCACCTCACGCCATTCCTGCCGGGCCACGCGGCCATGGCACGCAAGGAAGGCGCGGTCTGCGCGGCACCGTTCGGCAGTGCGAGCATTCTGCCGATCACCTGGATGTACATCAGCATGATGGGCGGCGCGGGCCTCAAGCGCGCTTCGCAGTTGGCGATCCTGAATGCCAACTACATCTCCCGTCGCCTGGAAGAGCACTACCCCGTGCTCTACACCGGCAGCAACGGCCTGGTGGCGCACGAATGCATCCTCGACCTGCGCCCACTCAAAGACAGCAGCGGCATCAGTGTGGATGACGTGGCCAAGCGGCTGATCGACTTCGGCTTCCACGCACCGACCATGTCGTTCCCGGTGGCCGGCACCTTGATGATCGAGCCGACCGAAAGTGAATCCAAGGAAGAACTGGACCGCTTCTGCGACGCCATGATCGCCATCCGCGAAGAAATCCGCGCAGTGGAAAACGGCACGCTGGACAAGGACGATAACCCGCTGAAGAACGCACCGCACACGGCGGCGGAACTGGTGGGCGAATGGAGCCACCCCTACAGCCGTGAGCAAGCGGTGTACCCGGTTGCCTCGCTGATCGAAGGCAAGTACTGGCCGCCGGTTGGCCGGGTCGACAACGTGTTTGGGGATCGCAACCTGGTGTGTGCGTGCCCGTCAATCGAGAGCTACGCATAATCTGAGGACGCACTCAGTCAAAATGTGGGAGGGGGCTTGCCCCCTCCCACATTTGACCACCTCAATAATAAGAAACCGGAGAACAACTCATGTCTTTAAGCGTGTTCGACCTGTTCAAGATTGGCATCGGCCCCTCCAGTTCCCACACCGTCGGCCCGATGCGCGCCGCTGCCCGCTTCGTCGAAGGCCTCAAGCGCGACAACCTGCTGATCACCACCTGCAGCATCAAGGTGGAGCTTTATGGATCCCTCGGCGCCACCGGCAAAGGCCACGGCAGCGACAAAGCCGTGCTGCTGGGCCTCGAAGGCGAACACCCGGACACCGTAAACACTGAAACCGTGGCCGCCCGCCTGGCGCAGATGCGCAAGGATGGCCGCCTGAACCTGCTCGGCGAACACAGCATTGCGTTCAACGAGAAAGAACACCTGGCGATGATTCGCAAACCCCTCGCCTACCACCCCAACGGCATGATTTTCCGTGCCTTCGACGCCGCCAACATCCAGATCCGCAGCCGCGAGTACTACTCGGTGGGCGGCGGTTTTGTGGTGGATGAAGACGCCGCCGGCGCCGACCGGATTGTCGAAGATGCCACGCCGCTGACCTTCCCTTTCAAGCACGCCAAGGACTTGCTCGGTCATTGCGCCACCTACGGCCTGTCCATCAGCCAGGTGATGCTGACCAATGAAAGTGCCTGGCGCCCGGAAGCCGAAACCCGCGCCGGCTTGCTGAAGATCTGGCAGGTGATGCAGGACTGCGTCGACGCCGGATGCCGCAATGAAGGGATCCTGCCCGGCGGCTTGAAGGTAAAACGCCGCGCTGCCGCGTTGCATCGCCAACTGTGCAAGCACCCGGAATCGGCGCTGCGCGATCCGTTGTCGGTGCTCGATTGGGTCAACCTGTACGCGCTGGCGGTCAACGAGGAAAACGCCAATGGCGGGCGCGTGGTGACGGCGCCCACCAACGGTGCGGCCGGGATCATTCCGGCGGTGCTGCATTACTACATGCGCTTTATCCCGGGCGCGAACGAAGACGGCGTGGTGCGTTTCCTGCTCACCGCCGCCGCCATCGGTATTTTGTACAAGGAAAATGCGTCGATCTCCGGGGCTGAAGTCGGTTGCCAGGGCGAAGTCGGCGTAGCCTGCTCCATGGCCGCAGGTGCTTTGTGCGAAGTGCTGGGCGGCAGCGTGTCCCAAGTGGAAAACGCTGCCGAAATCGGCATGGAACACAACCTCGGCCTGACCTGCGACCCGATTGGCGGATTGGTGCAAGTGCCCTGCATCGAGCGCAATGCCATGGGCTCAGTCAAGGCCATCAACGCCGTGCGCATGGCCTTGCGCGGCGACGGTCAGCATTTCGTCTCGCTGGACAAGGTCATCCGCACCATGCGCCAGACCGGCGCCGATATGAAAAGCAAATACAAGGAAACCGCCCGTGGCGGTTTGGCGGTCAACATTATCGAGTGCTGACGCCCAAGGCGCGGCAGCACGTTTTTCAGGAGCTGAATATGTCCACCGAAACCCTGTTGAAAACCCCATTGCACGCCCTGCACATCGAATTGGGGGCGCGTATGGTGCCCTTCGCCGGCTATGACATGCCGGTACAGTACCCGTTGGGTGTGATGAAGGAACACCTGCACACCCGTGAACAGGCCGGGTTATTTGACGTGTCCCACATGGGCCAGATCCGCCTCACCGGCGCCAATGCTGCCAAGGCCCTGGAAACCCTGGTGCCGGTCGACATCATTGACCTGCCGGTGGGCATGCAGCGCTACGCGATGTTCACCAACGAGCAAGGCGGCATCCTCGACGACTTGATGGTCGCCAACCTGGGCAACGACGAACTGTTCCTGGTGGTCAACGCCGCCTGCAAGGACCAGGACCTGGCGCACCTGCGCAAATACATTGGCGATCAGTGCACCATCGAGCCACTGTTCGAAGAACGCGCCCTGCTCGCCCTGCAAGGCCCGGCGGCAGTGAAGGTGCTGGCGCGCCTGGCGCCGGAAGTGACCGGGATGACCTTTATGCAGTTCGCCTCCCTGCGCCTGCTGGGCGTGGACTGCTACGTCAGCCGCTCCGGTTATACCGGTGAAGACGGCTTTGAAATCTCCGTGCCTGCCGCCAATGCCGAAAGCCTGGCGCGCAGCCTGCTGGCCGAAAGCGAAGTACAGGCCATCGGCCTGGGCGCCCGCGACTCCCTGCGCCTGGAAGCTGGTCTGTGCCTGTACGGCCATGACATGAACACCGAGACCACGCCGATTGAAGCCAGCCTGCTGTGGGCGATCTCCAAGGCCCGTCGCGCCGATGGCCCACGTGCCGGCGGCTTCCCGGGTGCCGACCAGATCTTCACCCAGCAGCAGACCGGTGTGAGCCGCAAGCGCGTCGGCCTGCTACCCCAGGAACGCACCCCGGTACGCGAAGGCGCCGAGATTGTCGACGCGCAGGGCACGGTGATCGGTAGCGTCTGCAGCGGCGGCTTTGGCCCAAGCCTCGGCGGCCCGTTGGCCATGGGTTACCTAGACAGCGCGTTTATCGCACTGGATACCGAAGTCTCTGCGTTGGTGCGTGGGAAAAAGGTGCCACTTCGTGTAAGTAAAATGCCATTCGTTCCACAGCGTTACTACCGTGGTTGATTGACTGTTCCTATAAGTAACGCGGTTGCGTTAACGTGCACTAATCTGTAACGCAACCGCCATAAAACAGTGCAGCGACGATAGTCATTTTTATAGGAATCAACCTATAACGAGTGACACTTTCTATCGAATAAGCCGAATCCACATTACTCAGCGAAGTGTCATCAGGCCCAGCAAAACCTGGGCTTTTGGCAGGGGTTGTTTTTTCTCTATTAGTTGGCGTAGAGTTTGCCCACTGTGTTTGCATGGGTCGCTTGGAACCTGGACCTGGGCAGTAGCTGAAGTAGTTGTGCTACAACCCGTTCGACGTCTCTTACTTTCCTGCAACCCAGCCCAGTACTCTTTCATGTGAAAGGGGCTGTCATTAATTTTTAGCGTCAAGGAAATAAGAAAATGGCTGATCGTCAGAGCGGTACCGTCAAGTGGTTTAACGACGAAAAAGGGTTTGGTTTTATCACTCCAGAAAGCGGTCCGGATCTGTTCGTGCATTTCCGCGCTATTCAGGGCAACGGTTTCAAGAGCCTCAAAGAAGGCCAGAAAGTAACGTTCGTTGCAGTGCAGGGCCAAAAAGGCATGCAGGCTGACGAAGTTCAAGCAGAAGGTTGATCCTTCCTGCGACAAAAAGCCCCTGACATGACATCAGGGGCTTTTTTATGGGCGCGATTCCGTAAAATGCGTTTTTTCCTCAGAGAGTCCTGCCATGTCCAAACCCTTGCTGAGCCCCCAAGGCGAATTCCCCGCCGTTGGCCTGGGCCGTCGCCTGGCAGCGATGTTCTATGACTTCCTGTTGTGCACCGCCCTGCTGATCGTCACGGCGTTTATCTACAAGCTGGTGTGGATGGCGTTTCTGGGCGAAGCCAGGATGCGTACCCTCACCGAGTCCGGCGCCCTGGATGGGGACCCGCTGCTGTCGACGATTCTGTTTTTTGTGCTGTTCGGCTTCTTCGCCAAGTTCTGGACCCATTCCGGGCAGACCCTGGGCATGCAGGTATGGGGCGTGCGCGTACAGAACGCCGACGGCTCGCGCATCAGCTTGTGGCAGGCGCTGTTGCGCTTTGTGGTGTCGATTGCGTCGTGGTTGTGCGTGGGGCTGGGGTTTATCTGGGCGTTGTTCGACAAGCAGAAACGCGGCTGGCATGACATCTACTCAAACACGCAACTGGTGCGGGTTCCGAAGCAGAAAAAGTAATCCCAGGAACACTGAAGATCCAAATGTGGCAGGGGGCTTGCCGCTCCCACATTTGGACTGTATTCACAGCTGGCTCAGGCGTTGCCGGCCAGCTTCAGGCGCGCGGCGTGGGTAAAGTCCAGCATGCGCTTGAGTGGTCGCACGGCATGAGGAATCACCGAAGGCTCGACGAAGATCTCGTTGCTCCCCTCTCGCAGGCACTGCAACGTGCGTTCCAGCGTGTTCATCGCCATCCACGGGCAGTGCGCGCAACTGCGGCACGCGGCGCCGTTACCGGCCGTAGGCGCTTCGACGAAGACCTTGTCCGGGCACAACTGCTGCATCTTGTAGAAGATGCCGCGGTCGGTGGCGACGATAAAGGTCTTGTTGGGCAAGCGTTGCGCTGCAGCGATCAGTTGGCTGGTAGAGCCCACGGCATCCGCCAGTTCGATCACCGCTGTCGGCGATTCCGGGTGCACCAGGATCGCAGCATCCGGGTACAGCGCCTTCATGTCTTCCAGTTGCTTGGACTTGAACTCTTCGTGGACGATGCACGCACCGTCCCACAGCAGCATGTCGGCACCGGTCTGGCGCTGGATGTAAGTGCCCAGATGCTTGTCCGGGCCCCAGATGATGGTCTCGCCGTTGTCCATCAGGCTTTCGACGATTTCCAGCGCGCAGCTGGACGTCACCACCCAATCGGCCCGGGCTTTGACCGCCGCCGACGTGTTGGCGTACACCACCACGGTGCGTTCGGGATGCTGGTCGCAGAAGGCCGAAAACTCATCCACCGGGCAACCCAGGTCCAGGGAGCAGGTGGCTTCCAGGGTGGGCATGAGGATGCGTTTTTCGGGGGTGAGGATCTTGGCGGTCTCGCCCATGAAACGCACACCGGCAACCAGTACGGTCTTGGCCGGGTGGGCGGCGCCGAAGCGGGCCATTTCCAGGGAGTCGGAGACACAGCCACCGGTTTCTTCGGCCAGGGCCTGGATCACCGGATCGCAATAGAAGTGGGCAACCAGCACCGCGTCCTGAGCTTTCAGCTCGGCGGCGATGGCGGCACGCAGGCTCGCCTCTTCATCGGCGCTGAGGGCCTTGGGCTGCTTGGCGTCGAGGTGGGCTTGAACCAGTAGGCGTTCAGATATCTGCGTCATGTTCGCAAGACCTGCAGGCGCAGTTGCGCGAAAGTCGAGTGTACCACCGGCTCTGGAGCCCTTCGGGCGCCGCCGGACGAAGTGATTGTGTTCATCAAGCACGGGTAAAGGTGAAGCTGCGCAAGGCTACAGAATATCCAATGGTTTCAAAAGCCTAATCTGGCGTTGGCGCGTGCGATTGTCGCAGCAAAAACGGTAACTGCCGGCGTGCCAACGCTCGCACCGCGTCATCAGGTCCCGCGGCCTGTTCGTTCAGGCCGTTTTGGAAGGGCGTTCAAACAGGCATAGGTACTCGGCGTCCTTGAGGCTGCTTTCAAACTGCTCAAGGCCGTTATAGATGTTTTGCAACCCTTCTATCCGGGCTTGCAGTTCCAGTTTTTTAGCAGCAATCGCCTGGCTGACCACATCCCAAGGCAGCGCCTGCCCGCTGTGCGCCTGAATGATCGCCTGCATTTCCTTGAGTTTGAAGCCCAACTGCTGAGCGCATTTGATGAACGTCAGCAGCTCGACACTTTGCTGGGTATAGACCCGATACTTACCATCGCGCATGGGCGGCGGCAGCAAACCAATGCCTTCATAGTGGCGGATGGTCTTGACCGTCGTGCCCGACAACTGCGCGGCTTTGCCGATATACATGTAAAAGTCCTTTTTAAGGCACAACAGGTGCGCGCACTTTCGCGCGCCGCATCTTCACACATGTATAAGGGGTCGGGAAACGAAGGCTTCAAAAGAGGGTCAGCGACCAGCGATTGCCTGGGCTTGCTTGAGCCAGGCCTCACGCTGAGCGGGAGCGGAACCAAGCAGCGGTCCGAACGTAAGGGTCTTCAACGGTTTGATGCCACAGAACGCCAAGGTGGTCTTGCGCACCTGGTGCAGGCCCGGCATGCAATAGACCCATTTGTAGTACCAAGGTGGAGTATCCATCGTGACGAGCAGATGAGCGGTTCGCCCCTTCAATAGCTTGTCGGGAAAGGCTTTGCCTTCGCGATACTTAAAGGCGAAACCAGAAAGAAAAGTCCGATCAAAAAAACCTTTCATCAGCGCCGGAATGCCGCCCCACCAGATGGGATACACAAATGCCAAGTGTTCAGCCCATGTGATATCGGCCTGGGCCTTGAGCAGATCGGGCTCCAACGGCTGAACCTGCTGGTAGCCTTCGTGCAGCACGGGATCGAAGCTCAGTGCATTCAGCCGCAACAGACGCACCTCATGCCCGGCCTGCGTGGCCGCCCTCATATAAGCATCAGCCAGGGCGCCACAGAAACTGTCGTTTGAAGGATGCCCCAGAATCACCAGAACGCGCTTACTCATCATCACCTCATCCTTAAAGTAGAGCGCTCAGAATAGGGTGTGCCCGTAACGGGAGAGTCAACAGGGGCGTTTTTCAAATGCGGTTATAGCCGGATGCATTGCGCACCGGCAGGTAAGCCCCAAAACGCAGGCAAAAAAAAACCCGGAAATCCTCACTTGCGTGGGCCTTCCGGATTTTCTAAACCGCCAAAAATGGTGGGTCGTGTGGGATTCGAACCTACGACCAATTGGTTAAAAGCCAACTGCTCTACCAACTGAGCTAACGACCCGCTGTGTGGTGGCGCGTATAATACTGATTTCTAAGGATTATTCAACACCTTATTTGAAATAAATCAGAAATAACGCGTTGGGTCCGTAATTCCGGCCATTTTGAAGCCCTCTGCACGCAGTCGGCAGGCGTCGCATTTCCCACAAGCACGACCGCCTTCGTCTGCCTGATAGCAGGAAACAGTCAGCGCGTAATCGACGCCAAGTCCTACGCCAGCCTTCACGATATCGGCCTTGGTCATGTTTTGCAGCGGCGCCTGGATACGAAACCCCTGCCCTTCCACACCGGCCTTGGTCGCAAGGTTGGCCATGCGCTCGAACGATTCGACGTACTCCGGGCGGCAGTCCGGGTAACCGGAGTAATCCAGCGCATTGACACCGATAAAGATGTCGCGGGCGTTCAGCACTTCGGCCCAGCCGAGGGCCAGGGACAGAAACACTGTGTTGCGTGCCGGTACGTAAGTGACGGGGATGCCTTCCGAGGGCGCCTCTGGCAGGCCGATGGTGCTGTCAGTCAAGGCCGAACCGCCCATGCCCCCCAGATTCAGGCCAACCACCTTGTGCTCAACCACACCGAGGTCGTGGGCGACACGCGCAGCCGCGTTCAACTCAGCGCGGTGACGCTGCCCGTAGTCGAAACTCATGGAATAGCAGCTGTAGCCTTGTGCTCGGACCATGGCCACCAACGTGGCGGAGTCGAGACCACCGGACAGCAGAATGACTGCACGCTTTTGATCCGTCATCTCAGCGCCCTGGCTCGTCGTTCCACAGGTATTTATGCAGCTGCAATTGCAGGCGTACGGGCAAGTTATCGGCAACCACCCAGTCGGCCAGATCGCGTGCGTTCAGGTCATGGTGGCTGGGGGAGAACAGCACTTCACCGGCACGGCGGTCGAGGCCGTACTGGATCAGCTTGGAGTTGGCCCAGTCATAATCCTCACGGGAACAGATAACGAACTTGACCTGATCGTTGGGCGTCAGCAGTTCGATGTTCTCGTAAAGGTTGCGGTGCGCTTCCTTGGAACCAGGGGTTTTGAGGTCGACCACTCGGCTCACACGCGGATCTACCGCGGAAATATCCAGGGCGCCACTGGTTTCCAGGGACACCTCGTAACCGGCGTCACACAACTGCTTGAGCAAAGGAATGGCGTTGGGCTGGGCCAGGGGCTCGCCGCCGGTCACACAGACGTAGCGCGGCCGGTAGCTGGCAACTTGCTCAAGAATGTCGTCAAGAGTGCGCACGGTGCCGCCACTGAAGGCGTAGGCGCTGTCACAGTATTGGCAACGCAACGGGCAGCCGGTCAGGCGCACAAATACGGTGGGCAGGCCGGCGGTGCGCGTTTCACCCTGCAACGAGTAAAAAACTTCGGTGATGCGTAATGTGTCTTGCATAGTCGCCACGGGCGTAACAGCTAAACAGGCTGTCCGCCTCCGTCAGGCACTTCAAGAAACCCCGCCAACGCGTAGGCCCCAGGAAGCGGGTGTCATAAAAGGGCGTGGATTCTAACGAAAAAACCCGCGCCAGGCGCGGGTTTCTTCTAAACGGGCGGCATCGCTTACAAGCGTTGCAGATCCCGTTGGGCCAACTGTGCGGCAGAGGTGCCCGGGTATTGGGCAACAACCTGCTGCAGAATGCCTTTGACCTTGTCGGCATGACCGAGGCGGCGTTCTACGTCAGCGAGTTTGTACAGCGAGTCCGGCACCTTGGCGTGCTTGGGGTACAGTTGGCTGACCTTGGCAAATGCCTGGCCCGCCCCTTGCAAATCACCTTTTGCCAGGTTCACCTCACCCAACCAGTACTGGGCGTTGCCCGCGTACTGGCTGTTTGGGTAACGGCCCAGGAATGCGGTGAAGGCCTTGCTGGCCTTGTCGAAATCCTTGGCTTTGATCAGGTCGAAGGCTGCATCGTAATACAGCTTTTCCTTCGCCGGATCACCCGGTTCGCTGCTGGCTGCGGGGGCTTGGCTCGCGGCTGCGGCCCCTGCTGCTGCACCACCGGCAGCGGCGCTTGGCGCACCACCGGCAGAAGAATTATCAGGAGTAGCGGCAGGTGTAACACCGGCTCCTATACGTCGATCAAGATCCTGGTAACGCTCCAGGCCTTCTTGCTTCAGCTGACGCACTTCATTCTGCAGAACTTCAATGGTGCCTTGTTGCTGCGCCAATTGATCCTGCATGCGTTGCAGCTGGTTGAACAGTTCGCCCTGTGCCGAGGGGGCGGACGTAGCCGCCCCCCCAGCATAGGCGCCGTTCGTGCCATAACCTGCTGGCGGATAGCTGCTCCCGCTATTGTTATAGCCAGAGTTGCTATCTTCCACAGGAACCGCAGCCCACACCGCAAGCGGTGCGAAGCTGAGAGCCAATACAGTTAGAGCACGACGGCACGTTCGCATGACGAATTACTTACGCAGTTCGACGCGACGGTTTTGAGCCCAGGACTGCTCGTCGTGGCCAGTAGCAACTGGACGCTCTTTACCGTAGGAAACCAGTTCCAGTTGGCCTGGAGCAACACCTTGCAGTACCAGGTAGCGCTGAACGGCTTTCGCACGACGCTCGCCCAGTGCCATGTTGTACTCACGAGTACCACGTTCGTCGGTGTTACCTTCCAGAACAACGCGAGCGCCGTTAGCTTTCAGGTCCTTCGCGTGAACGTCCAGAGCGCGCATGGCTTCTGGTTTCAGGTCCGAACTGTCGTATTCGAAGTAGAAAGTGGTGATAGCGCGCAGAGCAGCTTCTTCGCTCAGGGAGCCGTCAACTGCACCAGTGTTAGCGCCGTAACCAGCGTTTGGATCAACAGCTGCGCCTTCACCGGCATTGTCGCCGCCTTTAGACGAGCAACCAACGGCTACGGACAGAGCCAGAGCCAGAGCAGCAAACTTACCAAACTTCAGCATTTCCATCGTGAAACTCCTAATGAACCCCAGTGTGTTAAGTACTTCTTTTTGTAGCGCCGCGTCAGTTCAGGTAAGGGGACCAGGACGGTTCTCTGACTTCGCCTTGAGCGGTAGGAAGCGGGAGCCTTACGCGTCCATTAATGGACACGAGCATCAAGACTCCCCGGCCCTGCTGGCGGGTGGCGTAGATTACCATGGTGCCGTTGGGCGCAACAGTAGCTGACTCATCAAGGTTGGTATCTGTGAGGATTTTTACGGTTCCGCGCTGCAAATCCTGGGCCGCAACCCGGAAATTAGTGAAACCATCCTGACGGTGAATCATCACCAACGTCTTTTCATCAGCCGAAAGCTTAGGGTTGGCGTTGTAGTTACCAATAAAGGTCACTCGTTCTGCACCGCCGCCACTAACGCTCGATTTGTAGATTTGTGGCTTGCCGCCCCGGTCAGAGGTGAAATAGATGGTCGAACCATCCTTGCCCCAGAACGGTTCAGTGTTGATACCCGGGCCGCTGGTCACACGATTGATCTGGCGCGAAGCCATGTTCATCACGTAGATATCCGGGTTGCCGTCCTTGGACAGCACGAACGCCAGGCGCGAACCGTCCGGCGACCAGGCTGGCGCACCGTTGAGGCCTTCGAAGTTGGTGATCTGCTCACGACGGCCAGTATCGATATGCTGGACGAAGATGCG
Organism: Pseudomonas sp. SR18; assembly: GCF_023701505.1. Taxonomy (NCBI): domain Bacteria; kingdom Pseudomonadati; phylum Pseudomonadota; class Gammaproteobacteria; order Pseudomonadales; family Pseudomonadaceae; genus Pseudomonas; species Pseudomonas sp. SR18. The sequence continues at coordinate 119,417 of NZ_JAMQAU010000018.1, forward strand.
CGGACGCTTCTGTTCGAAAGACACGTAGGCGATACGCTTGCCGTCCGGCGCGAAGCGCGGCGACAGGATTGGCTCACGCGATTGCAGCAGGGTCACGGCACGTGCGCCGTCGTAGTCCGAGCGCTGCAGGGTGTAGCGAGTGTTATCTACAGAGAAACGCTCAGCCGTTACGTAAAGCAGGCGTGTCGAGAACGCACCTTTGATACCGGTGAGTTTTTCAAACGACTGGTCCGAGATGTAGTGGGCCATGTCGCGCAGTTGCTCGGTGGTGCCCGAAACGCTGCCGGTCAGGACCTGCTGCTCGGTGGCCACGTTGAACAAGGTGTACTGGATTTGCAGGCGACCGCCGGCCGGCACGATGTTGCCGACCATCAGGTACTGGGCACCAACGGCTTTCCAGTCACGGAACACAACTTCGCTGGCCTGGTTCGGCTGGCTGATCATGTTGCCTTTCGGAATCGGCGCGTAGTAACCGGAGTTACGCAGGTCGTCGCTGACGATCTGGGCCATGTCATCCGGCAGCACGCTACCGCCCTGCCAACCGAACGGAACTACAGCAATCGGGGTGGCCCGGTCGCTACCGCTGGTTACCAGGATGTTTTTTTCATCCGCCGCCGCTATCCCTGCCATACAGCAAATAACGACAAGCATTCCTCGAAGAAGGTTTCTCACAAGGCTAGATCCTCAGGTGTGAATGTCATCTTGAATGAACGATAGGGAGCGAAGTCGCTTGGTTTCATTCCCTGCATCTCGGTCAACCGGCCAATGTTCTTGACCGCGGCAACCGCCGAACTGTCGAACGAACCGTCACCACTGGACTTGGCCACGCTGACCGAAGTCACCGTACCGTCCGGCAACATGCCGATCTGCAGCACTACTGTCATGCCTTTGCGTGCCGAAGGTGGACGTGTCCAGCCTTCTGCTGCCCGTGCCCGAATCAGGTCGTCGAAACTGCCCGCGACTTCATCACCACGTTCATCGGCCAAGGCTTGCTGACGCTGCGGCGTGTCGGAAAGCAAATCTGCCAAGGCCTGGGCCTTTTTCTCTTCGGCGGATTTACGCGCTGCTTCCTGGGCCTTTTTCTTGGCGGCATCGGCGGCAGCTTTCTTCTTCGCGTCGTCGGCGATCTTCTTCTTCGCCTCGTCTGCTTCAGCTTTTTTCTTGGCGTCTTCGGCGGCTTTCTTCTTCGCGTCTTCGACTATCTTCTTCTTGGCTTCTTCAGCGGCCTTTTTCTTGGCCTCTTCTTCGGCAGCTTTTTTCGCTTCTTCTTCAGACTTCTTCTTGGCTATATCAGCCAATTGTTTCTCTTCAGCTTTTTTAGCTTCGGCAGCTTTCTCGGACTTCTTGGCTTCATCAGCCTTTTTCGCCTCGTCGGCCTTCTTCGCTTCGTCAGCCTTTTTCGATTCCTCGGCCTTTTGAGCCGCCTCTTCTTTCTTTTGTTCCGCAGCAGCCTTCACCGCTTCCTGCTCGACCTTCTTCTGTTCCATCTGTTCGACTTCAGTCTGGCGCGCAGCCGACTTCTGGGCCTCACCCGCAATCTTCTGATTGGTCTGGGTGGTGGCCTGACTCTTCGATTTCAGCTGATACAGGGTCGCCTGCACGATCGGCTTGGCTGGCGGCAGGTCCGGGGTCATGGCAAAGCTGACGAACAGCATGCCAAACACCAGGACGTGCAGGGCAATTGCCCAGACGCTAGGCCAGAAGTAGCTTTCCGAGGCGGACGGCTCTCGCTGTTGCTGCATCAGGGCGCCTCGGTAATCAAGCCAACGTTACCGACGCCGGCCTTCTGCAGCCCGCCCATGGCGCCCATGACGGAGCCATAGTCGACCGACTTGTCGCCGCGAATGAACACCTGCGTGTGCTTGCCGCCTTCGTTGCCGGAGCGAATGATCTTGGTCACCGCATCGGTCATCGCCGGCAGGGTCAGGGCCTTGTCCTGCTGCTTCTGAGTGTCGACTTCGCTGCCAAGGTTCCAGTAATAGGTCTTGTCAGCCTTGATCGAAATGGTCAGTACCTGGGTGTTGTTGTCCTGGGGCAAGGCTTCGCTGGAAACCTTGGGCAGATCAACCTTCACGCCCTGGTTGAGCATCGGCGCGGTCACCATGAAGATCACCAGCAGCACCAGCATCACGTCGATGTAAGGCACTACGTTCATCTCGGCGACCGGCTTGCGCTTGGTTCGAGCTCGAGTGATTAAAGCCATCGGGGAGTACCTGCTTATTCTTCGCTGGTGTGCACTTTACGGTGCAGGATCGCCTGGAATTCATCGGCGAAGGTGTAGTAACGGCCAATCAGGTTCTCGCCGCGTGCGGCAAAACGGTTGTAAGCGATAACGGCCGGGATAGCGGCGAACAGACCGATCGCGGTGGCGATCAGGGCTTCGGCGATGCCGGGGGCCACAGTGGCCAGGGTCGCTTGCTGGGCCTGGGCCAGGCCACGGAAGGAGTTCATGATCCCCCACACGGTACCGAACAGACCGATGTAGGGGCTGACCGAACCGACGGTGGCAAGGAACGGCAAGCTTTGCTCAAGCTTCTCTTCCTCGCGGGAGATGGCGACGCGCATGGCACGGGCCACGCCTTCCATCACCGCTTCCGGGTCAACACCCGGCTGCTGGCGCAGGCGCGAAAATTCCTTGAAGCCGGCACGGAAGATCTGCTCCACGCCTGAATCCGGGTCCGGGTTGCTGCCGGCCTGGCGGTAGAGCTTGGACAGGTCGATACCCGACCAGAAGCGCTCTTCAAAGCTCTCCAGGGCACGTCGACCGGCACGCAGCAGGTTGCTGCGCTGAAAAATCATGACCCAAGAGGTAACCGATGCGGCTACCAGGATCAGCATCACCAGTTGAACCACAACACTGGCATTGCTGACCAGGCTCCACATGGAGGAATGGTCGACGACGGTAGGTTCCACGCTAAATCTCCTGCTTTGATTGTTTACCCGCGCCGCTCACGGCGGCAAAGGCCGCACGTAGAGTTTCGGGAATGGCCCGAGGTTTCAAACTGTTGGTGCGCACACACGCCACCAGGAACTGCCCCTCACAGAGCAGCGTTGCATCCGTGGCCCGCCTGACCTGCTGCTTGAAACGCAGGCTGGCACGGTTCAATTCGATTACTTCAGCGCTGACCAGCAGCTCGTCGTCCAGTCGCGCCGGCGCGTGGTAACGCGCCTCGCTGGAATGCACGACGAATAACAGGTCCTCCCCTGCCAGCTGGGATTGGGCAAAGCCCAGCTCCCGTAGCCGCTCGGTTCGAGCCCGCTCCATGAACTTGAGGTAATTGACGTAATAAACGATGCCGCCAGCATCAGTGTCCTCGTAATAAACGCGACAGCGATGTGCGAACGACTGATCCCCGTTTTGCGCGCGCATACTCTAGTGCTTACTCCTGAGGTTGCCAATCCGGCTGGGCAACTGTTTTTGCATTCTCGCGAACATTTCCAATGACTGAATGACGACGCCAGACACTGGGACAGCACAAACCTCGAATAAATCGACTCAACTGATGCTTTTAATCGTCCACTGCATCGAGGAATTCGTCTACCACGGGCATCTCACCCAATCGTGACGGAATGTTTAACCCAAAGTGCAGATAAGCGTGACGCGTCACCACCCGCCCCCTTGGCGTGCGCATGATGTAGCCCTGTTGGATCAGGTACGGCTCCAGCACGTCCTCAATGGTATGACGCTCTTCACTGATGGCCGCAGCCAGGCTGTCGACGCCCACCGGCCCACCGTCGAACTTCTCGATCATGGTCAAGAGTAGGCGTCGATCCTGGTGATCGAAACCATGTTCGTCCACGTCCAGCAGGTTGAGCGCCAGGTCAGCCACGGCTTTGGTGATATGCCCCTTGGCCCGCACTTCGGCAAAATCGCGCACCCGGCGCAGCAAACGGTTGGCGATCCGTGGCGTGCCACGGGCCCGCCGCGCAATCTCGAACGCACCTTCCGGGTCCAGCGGCAAGCCAAGAATGCTCGCCGAACGGCTGACGATGGTTGCCAGGTCCGTCGTGCTATAGAACTCAAGACGTTGAACAATGCCGAAACGGTCTCGCAACGGGTTGGTCAGCATGCCCGCACGGGTGGTCGCGCCCACCAGGGTGAACGGCGGCAGGTCGAGCTTGATCGAGCGCGCCGCGGGGCCTTCGCCGATCATGATGTCGAGCTGGAAATCTTCCATCGCCGGGTACAGCACTTCCTCGACAATGGGCGACAGTCGGTGAATCTCGTCGATAAACAGCACATCGTGGGGTTCAAGGTTGGTCAGCAGCGCCGCCAGGTCACCCGGCCGCTCCAGCACCGGCCCGGAGGTGGACTTGATCGACACGCCCATCTCATTGGCAATAATCATCGCCAGGGTGGTTTTACCCAGCCCCGGCGGACCGAAAATAAGCGTGTGATCCAAGGACTCACTGCGCCCGCGCGCAGCCTGGATAAACAACTCCATCTGTTCGCGCACGGTGGGCTGGCCGATGTAGTCGGCCAGGCTCAGGGGGCGGATGGCCCGATCCTGGACTTCTTCACGGTCGCGCGGGCCAGTGGCCGCGATCAGACGATCAGCTTCAATCACTTAAATCATTCCCTTCAGGGCGCGGCGAATCATGTCTTCAGCACTCAGGTTCTTGTCCTTGATGGCCGACACCGCCTTGCTGGCTTCCTGAGGCTTGTAGCCGAGGGAGATCAGCGCATTGACGGCATCACTTTCAGCGCTGGCGACTTGCGCAGCAGGCATGTCCGGCTGGTTCGGCACCAGGGCAAACATGCTCGGCACGACCTCCCAGGCCTTGAAGCGGTCTTTGAGTTCTACCAGCAGGCGCTCGGCGGTTTTCTTTCCGACGCCAGGCACCTTGGTCAACGCCGAGGTGTCCTGGGCTGAAACGGCACGTACCAATTCGTCCACTTCCAGGCTCGACATCAAGGCCAGCGCGAGTTTCGGCCCTACGCCATTAAGGCGAATCAGCTCACGGAAGAAGTCCCGGTCACGCTTGCCGATGAAACCATAGAGTAGTTGCGCGTCTTCGCGCACCACCAAATGGGTGTGCAGCGTTATCGACTCACCGACCGACGGTAGGCGATACAGGGTGGTCATGGGCACTTCAAGCTCATACCCCAACCCGTTTACATCCAGAATCAGGTGCGGCGGCTGTTTCTCAGCCAGGGTGCCGCGCAAACGTCCAATCACGGTTCAGATCCTTAAAGCGTGGGGGTCAGATCAAGGCCTGACCGCACATTTCGATTGCGCCGATGCTATCAGAGACGCAGCCGCCCGCCACGACTGCGTGCAGTGCCCAAGCCGTGCGGCAGCAGGCTGGAACGGGTGTGCGCATGGCAAATGGCGATAGCCAGGGCGTCGGAGGCGTCGATCTGCGGCTTCGACGTCAGCTTGAGCATGTGCATGACCATCATCTGCACCTGTTCTTTATTGGCCGCGCCGGTGCCGACCACGGCCTGCTTGACCTGGGTCGCGGTGTACTCGGCGATTTCCAGGCCCTCTTCGGCGCCGGCGACGATTGCGGCGCCACGGGCCTGGCCAAGTTTCAACGCCGAATCAGCGTTCTTTGCCATGAACACCTTTTCGATGCCCATGGTCACCGGCCCGTAGGTCTGGATCACTTCCCGCACACCGCGATAGACAATCTGCAGGCGCTCGGCCAACTCGCCCGCGCCGGTGCGAATGCAACCCGACGCGACATAGACGCAGCCGCGCGGGGTGTGTTGCACCACACCAAAACCGGTGATGCGCGAACCGGGGTCGATACCTAGGATTAAAGTCATAACGCCTGCGGGTTGGATGAAAACTATTTTGATACAGAGAAAATCCAATGTGGAAGAGGCTTGCACCTCCCACATCTGGATCTACATCGTCCGTCAGACCAACTGTTCGGCTACGGACTCGGGGATGTCAGCGTTGGAATAGACGTTCTGCACATCATCCAGGTCTTCCAGCATATCCAGCAGCTTCAGTACCTTCTGTGCACCGTCCAGGTCCAATTCGGCGCTGGTGGTCGGCAGCATCACAATTTCCGCGTCAGTACCTTTGAAACCGGCAGCTTCGAGCGCATTACGCACGGCGTAGAAGCTGGCAAACGAGGTAAACACGTCGATGGAGCCGTCGTCATTGGTGACAACGTCGTCGGCATCAGCCTCCATCGCCGCTTCCATCAGCGCATCCTCATCCACACCCGGAGCGAAGGAAATCTGGCCCTTGCGCTCAAACAGGTAGGCCACCGAACCGTCAGTGCCGAGGTTGCCACCGCACTTGCTGAACGCATGACGCACGGCAGCGGCCGTGCGGTTGCGGTTATCGGTCATGCACTCGACCATTACCGCCACACCGCCCGGGCCGTAGCCTTCGTAGGTCAGCTCGACCATGTCGTCGGTGTCGGCCGCACCGGCACCACGGGCCACGGCGCGGTCGATGATGTCGCGGCTCATGTTGGCGCCCAGAGCCTTGTCCAGCGCCAGGCGCAGGCGCGGGTTGGAGCCCGGATCACCACCGCCCTGACGGGCAGCGACGGTCAGCTCGCGGATCCACTTGGTAAAAATCTTGCCTTTCTTGGCATCCTGACGCTCTTTGCGGTGCTTGATGTTCGCCCACTTGGAATGGCCAGCCATAACACAACTCCGAAATTCTCTAGAAACCTTGATCAATCCCGCCCCAGGCGAGATACAGCTCTTTAACGCAAAGGCGCATCCGAAGATGCGCCTTTTTGACTGTGTAAAACCCTATAGCGCTTTCGCGCAGCAGCCTTACTCAGCCTTTGGCGTCTCGCGCAGACGGATATGCAGTTCGCGCAACGCCTTGGCATCCACCACGCCCGGTGCCTGGGTCATGACGTCCGCAGCACTCTGGGTTTTCGGGAAGGCGATCACTTCACGGATCGACTGGGCGCCGGTCATCAGCATCACCAGGCGGTCAAGGCCGAAGGCCAGGCCACCGTGAGGCGGCGCGCCATATTTCAGGGCGTCGAGCAGGAAGCCGAATTTCTCTTCCTGTTCCGCTTCGTTGATGCCCAACAGGCGGAAGACCGCTTGTTGCATCTCTTTGCGGTGGATACGGATCGAACCGCCACCCAGCTCGGTACCGTTGAGCACCATGTCGTACGCACGGGACAGCGCGCCGGCCGGGTTGGCTTCCAACTCCTCGGGCGAGCACTTCGGTGCAGTGAACGGGTGGTGCAAGGCGCTGAAGCTGCCGTCGTCGTTCTCTTCGAACATCGGGAAGTCGACCACCCACATCGGTGCCCACTTGCAGGTCAGCAGGTCCAGGTCGTGGCCCAGCTTGATGCGCAGCGCGCCCAGGGCTTCGCTGACGATCTTGGCTTTGTCGGCACCGAAGAACACGATGTCGCCGTCGACTGCGCCGACGCGATCCAGGATCGCGTTGAGGTTGTCCAGCGGAATGTTTTTCACGATCGGCGATTGCAGACCGTCAACACCGTTGGCGCGCTCGTTGACCTTGATGTACGCCAGGCCCTTGGCACCGTAGATGCCGACGAACTTGGTGTAGTCGTCGATCTGCTTGCGCGGCATGCTCGCGCCGCCAGGCACGCGCAGGGCGGCGATGCGGCATTTCGGGTCGTTGGCCGGGCCGCTGAAGACTTTGAAATCAACTTCTTTGAGTTGGTCGGCAACGTCCACCAGTTCCAGCGGGTTACGCAGGTCTGGCTTGTCGGAACCGTAGCGGCGCATGGCTTCTTCGAAAGTCATGTGCGGGAATTCGCCGAATTCCAGGTCCAGCACTTCCTTGAACAGGTTGCGGATCATCTGCTCGGTCAGGCCCATGATCTCTTTTTCATCGAGGAAGCTGGTCTCGATGTCGATCTGGGTGAATTCCGGCTGACGGTCGGCGCGCAGGTCTTCATCGCGAAAGCACTTGGCGATCTGGTAGTAACGGTCGAAGCCGGCCACCATCAGCAGTTGCTTGAACAACTGCGGCGATTGCGGCAGGGCGAAGAACGAACCGGCGTGAGTACGGCTAGGCACCAGGTAGTCGCGTGCGCCTTCCGGGGTGGCCCGGGTCAGGATCGGCGTTTCGACGTCGAGGAAGCCGTTTTCGTCGAGGAAGCGGCGGATGCTGGTGGTCATGCGCGAACGCAGGCGCAGCTTCTCGGCCATTTCCGGACGACGCAGGTCCAGGAAGCGATAGCGCAGGCGGGTTTCTTCGCCGACGTCGGAGTATTCGTTGAGCGGGAACGGCGGGGTTTCCGACTCGTTCAGCACTTCCAGCTCATAACCCAGCACTTCGATGCCACCGGACGCCATGTTTGCGTTCACGGCACCGGCCGGACGCAGGCGGACCTTGCCGGTGATCTTCACGACGTACTCGCTGCGCACGCGGTCAGCGGCGGCGAAGCTCTCGGCGCGGTCCGGGTCGAATACCACTTGGGCCAGACCATCACGATCACGGATATCGAGGAAGATCACCCCGCCGTGGTCGCGGCGACGGTGAACCCATCCGCAAAGGGTAATTTCCTGACCATCCAGGGTCTCGTTCAGTTGGCCGCAATAGTGGCTGCGCATCATGGTCGTGGTTTCACTTCTCGTAATTCGAAATTCGGTGGAGGCTTGCCTCGTCACCGCACAGTTAAGCAGGGGACGGATAATGCAGGAGCCTGCGCATGGAGTTCAACTCAGTCGGCTTTGTCGCCGCCGGCCAGATTCTTCTTCGAGCCGGTCTTGAAATCGGTCTCGTACCAGCCGCTGCCGCTCAGGCGGAAGCCTGGCATGGACAACATCTTCTTGAGCTCGGGTGCCTGGCAGGCCGGGCAATCGACCAGCGGCGCGGCGCTGATCTTCTGGATGGCTTCCAACTGGTGACCACAGGAAGCACATTGATAGTCGTACATGGGCATGGCGATGTCTCGGCGATCAAATCGTTACTGCGCCACGCCTGCCCAAAAGATAAAGCCTCGGCACGCGCAGCAAAGCGCGGGATTATATCTGGTAAATCGAGGCAGCGCAGCCGGCTTTCTGCCCGGAGCCTGGTCCACCTCGACGGCGGACCGGCCCCAAAGCCTACCGATCACTCCGGGGTTGGCGACGTAGCACGACCTTTTAACAGATGAACCACGCACACCACCCTGACCAAGCCACTGAAGTTCTTCACGCCTCCATAGCGCAAGTGCACTTCCCGATCGACATAAGACAGCAGTGCACTCACAGAGCAGGCATTGATCCTGGCAATTTCCGTGAGGATATTCCAATAGATCTGCTCAAGCCGCAGACAAGTGGAAAACCCATTGAGACGCACCGATCGGGACAACGGCTTGGCCAGCCCCATATCGAACCCCTTGGCGAAGGGGTCGACGTTTATCTTATGAAAACCACCGGTTTCCATCACTCCAGTATCCACTCCACGTGACATACACCTGACACTCCATTGCCAAACAGCAGCCCACGGGGTCTCCCATGGGGCAGTGGCCCTATAAAACAGCAGGACGAGACAGGCAGCCAGAAGACGGGACGTTGATAAGCGTAGGACAACGCCAGGAAATGCGTGGAAACCAGCAAGTGGCGCCCGATCGGCGCCACTCCGGTTCGAGGTTTACTGGTTTTCGAGCAGCGAGCGCAGCATCCACGCGGTTTTTTCGTGAACCTGCATGCGCTGGGTCAACAGGTCCGCCGTCGGCTCATCGCTGACTTTGTCGAGCAACGGGAAGATACCGCGCGCGGTACGGGTGACCGCTTCCTGGCCCGCCACCAACTGTTTGATCATTTCTTCTGCGTTGGGTACACCCTCCTCTTCCTTGATGGAAGACAGACGGGCATAGATCGAATATGCACCCGGCGCCGGGAAACCCAGGGCACGGATACGCTCGGCAATGGAGTCCACCGCCAGCGCCAGTTCGTTGTACTGCTCTTCGAACATCAAGTGCAGCGTCCGAAACATCGGGCCCGTGACGTTCCAATGGAAGTTGTGGGTCTTCAGGTACAGTACATAGGTATCGGAAAGCAGGCGTGAAAGCCCATCGACGATGGATTTACGATCTTCTTCGCTGATACCGATATCGATTGCCATGTTTATCCCCTTCAATTGACTAGCATTCATTGATCAGGTGCAGGACCACTGTAGCAAGAGTGCTGCTGACGCGCAGCCCGCCGTGCACAAGGTGCGGCAAATGGTCCCGCGCTTCACGCGCTTTTCGCCGGCAGGCACGTCTTTGAGCAAGGCCGGAGTTTCACCGCCGTCCTTTAAAAACACCTGCACCCGTCTAGGACCAACGTTTGACGCGCAAATGCCCTGCTCCCTGCACACCGTGCAAATGCTGGATTTGAGTAGGCACAGCCTTTGCTGTTAAATAGGCAGCGTGTCGCCGTCGTTTTTTCCCACGGCAAGCGGCATAGGCTGATACCCGTGCACGTGCCCAACGCCTCCCATTGTTCAGAAGCGAACCGTGCCAGTCAGCTCTTCCTTGCGATCCGTCTTAACGTGAGTTAATCAAAATGTTGAAAATCGTCCACCTGCTAACGGGCGTTGCAGCGTTGCTGCTGTCCTTTATCCCGAGCCTGCAGCCTGAAAGCCTGCCCTACCTGCAACAACATGATGCTTTGTACCTGGCCTTGTTCGGCCTTCTTAACCTGACGCTCGCCCCAGTAATCCCTTACTGGAACAAAGGCACACGTCATCAACTGCAAAATCTGGTCAGCGCGCTGCTGGTACTGACCGTTGTCGTACAAACCCTCACCCTCCTGGCACCTATGCCTGAAGTCGGCGGCCATCCGGCCATCCTGCTCAGCCTGGTGATTGCTGTGGTCGCCATTGCTCTTCACCTGGCCATCAGCTTCTACCGTTCGTCCCCAGCGGCCGCGTCGCAGAACTACGACATGACCAATCGGGATACCGGTACCGTCAAGTGGTTCAACACGTCCAAAGGCTTCGGCTTTATTTCCCGTGATTCGGGCGACGATATCTTCGTCCACTTCCGGGCTATTCGCGGCGAAGGCCATCGTGTTCTGGTTGAAGGCCAGCGCGTGGAGTTCTCCGTGATGAATCGCGACAAAGGCCTGCAAGCCGAAGACGTGATCGCAGCATTGCCGCGTCGCTGATTCCAGCGATCGCAGCAACAAAAAACCGCGATCCAGCCTGGCTGGATCGCGGTTTTTTTATAGCCTGCCGATCAATAGTGAGGCGGCGGCGCTTCTTCTTCGGACGACTCGAATTGCCCACCCATTTCTTCCTGGCGCTTGAGCAGCGCGGTCATCTGCAACTGCAGGCGTTCGACGGCCCGCTGCTGGGTGACCAGAATGTCATTGAGGGTCTCGATGGTGTCGTCCTGGAAGGCCAGGCGGCTTTCCAGGTCGGTGACGCGGTCTTGCAGATCCATGGTTCAGCCCTGGGTAAAGATAAAGTAGGCAGGTAGCCATTCACGCAGACGTGCACGAACGGCCGCCACTTGCTCCTCCGTGTACGGCCGGGCCGGATGCTTGCCCCACACGGGGGCGGGCCAGGCGGCGTCGTCACGTTTGCGTACGATCACATGCACATGTAACTGGCTGACCACGTTGCCCAGTGCACCAATGTTCATCTTGTCAGCGCCAAACCCCTCGTTCAGCCACTGCGCCAGGGCCGTGGTCTCTTGCCACAGCGCGTGTTGATTGGCGACATCCAGTTGAAATACTTCGCTGATATCCTTGATACGCGGCACCAGGATGAACCAGGGATAGTTAGCGTCATTGGACAGCAGCAGGCGGCACAGCGGGAAGTCCCCGATGACCAGTGTGTCTTGTTGCAGGCGTTGATCTAAGGCGAACACCACGGGCACTCCGTTCGGCAGGTCAGGTTCAGGGCACCAGCATACCGTTGAACGCACCCGGCTTCACGGCGAATGGCGGCAACGTAACGCAAACCGATAAAAACCTGCACCCTTTAGAGGCAGGCAACTATTTGAGCTACGCTAATCCGGGCCTCCCAAAGGCGCACCAAAATGACCCACTTGTGCATCAAAGGGATCCGCGGACTACCCACTTGTAGGGTGGACCGGTAACGTTTTTCCCTGGCACAGCTTTTCAGTACCACTGAACGGACGTAACACATGCACGTCAAGGCCAAACAAAACGGCGTAAAAAGCCCGTACTTATGAGGCTTTTACGCGCCCGTCACGTTTTTCACGAAAAAATGACATTCGGTTACCGGTTTGGGCGCGCTTGTTGCATTCACACTCACATCGTCGGCAACGACACCCGTTTGGAAGCAGGTGTTTCGCGATAGAAGAACACCAGCGTTTCAATGCATCCCAAGGAAGATTCCAAACTTCGAAAGCGGTTTGGAAACAGCATTGAAGTTGTCAGTCCCGTTGCATTCAGGGCTGTGAATTTGCGACATGGAGCTAGCAATTTACGACAGCCTCGTAAAGAAGCTGAAAGGAAAGTTTGGTAAGTATCGTCAATAGAGTCTGCGTGATATAACTTTGCGCCGACACAAAAAAGAAAGAGCCGCCCAGATAAAAATACAGGTGGGACGGCAGTACTCTTCCGAAAACCAAAGGAGCAAATCACGATGCGCGTGATGAAGTGGAGCATGATCGCCCTGGCTGTTTCTGCAGGCACCTCGCAGTTCGCAATCGCGTCCTCCCAGGACGACGCAAAGGGTTTTATCGAAGATAGCACCCTGACCGCGAAAACCCGTGCAATGTACATGAACCGTGACTACAAGGACGGCGTGGGCAACGTACGTCGTGGTAACGGTACCTACACCACCGGTACCGACGACAAAGTCAGCGGCTACCGCCAGGACACCGGCATCAGCGAGCTGGTCACCTACCAATCCGGCTTCACCCAAGGCACCGTCGGCTTCGGCATCGATGCCATGGCAATGGGCAGCTTCAGACTCGACGGTACTTCGGACCGCGCCGGTAACGGCCTGTTCGCAACCAATGGCGCCGGCGAGCCAGAAACCACCCAGTCCAAAGTGGCTGGTGCGGCGAAACTGCGCATCTCCGACACCGTACTGAAATATGGCAACCAATTCGTTTCCAGCCCGGTTTTCACCACCGACGACGGCCGTCTGCTGCCTGAAGTCGCCACCGGCACATTGATCACCAGCAACGAGATCAAAGGTCTGGAATTGACCGCCGGCCGCTTCAGCGCATTGAGCGCGCAAACCGGTATGGGCCGCGACACCATCAACGGTCGCAGCCGTGTTACCGGCAAGCAAAACCCAGGTCTGACCGCAGCAAACATTGCGGGCTTCACCTACTCGGGTCTTGAGAACTTCATTTTCGCGTTCCACGCGTCCGATGTTGAAGACTACTGGAAGAAGCAGTACGTCAACGTCTTCTACACCCTGCCGCTGAGCGACAAGCAATCGTTGAGTTTCGACTTCAACGGCTACCGCAGCAATGACGACGGCAAGAAACTGGCCGGCGAACTGGACAACCGCGTCTGGAGCCTGGCAGCTGCCTATAGCATCGACGCCCACAAGTTCACCCTGGCTTACCAGCAGTCCTCGGGTAAAACCGGTTACAACTACGGCGTCGACGGTGGCGGTACCGTTTACCTGGCCAACTCCGTGCAGATCTCCGACTTCGTTGGCGAAGACGAGAAGTCCTGGCAAGCTCGCTACGACCTGAACATGGCCTCCTTCGGCGTGCCAGGCCTGAGCTTCATGACCCGCTACACTCGCGGTAGCAACGTTACCGTTGCCGATTCCAGCGATGGCAAAGAGCACGAGTGGGACGTGGAAGCCAAGTACGTGCTGCAAGAAGGCCCGGCCAAAGGCCTGTCCTTCCGCGTACGTAACGCGATCTACAGCGGCACCAACAGCGACTACCGTGCGACCAACTACGACAACCTGATCGACACTCGTGTGATCGTAGAATACCCACTGAGCATTTTGTAATTTCAGTGGTCAGCTGATTGCGCTAACGCGTAACGCTAATAAAAAACCGGCGCCCTGATCAGGTCGCCGGTTTTTTTATGCCCAATAAAAAGTGTATTGATGGGATCGAGTACTTAAATAGCAAGCTAACTAAGCAAGTCACTTTCGCTAATTATGCCACTCAACACAATTAGGACTTGATAGTTACCAAATAGAGACTGACAACAAACAAGGGGCCTGAAGCCCCTTGTTTTTAACCGCTATAATTGACCGAGTGGCCAAGTTAACAATGCGACTGATTACACAGCGGCTTCCTGAACCACACGAATCACCCGTTGCGGAAACGGAATATCAATCCCCGCGACCTTCAAGCGATCACGTGCCAGTTCATTCAACATGAACACTACGTCCCAATAATCCGGCGTATTAGTCCAGCAGCGCAGGGAAACCGTGATCGAGCTATCGCCCAGGGTCGAAACCACCGCCACTGCAGCCGGATCGGTCAGCACGCGTGGATCTTTTGCCAGCTCCAGCAGCACTTCACGGGCTTTTTGCAAATCAGCGTCGTAATCCACACCCACGTCAAACACCACCTTGCGGGTCGGCTGACGGTTGGTGTTGGTGATGAGGCCGTTGGACAGGCTGCCGTTAGGAATAATCACCGTCTTGTTGTCACCGGTGCGCAGCACGGTGTGGAAAATCTGGATGCTGTCGACAGTGCCCGAGGTGCCCTGTGCTTCGATCCAGTCACCAATGCGGAACGGGCGGAACAACAGAATCAGCACGCCACCGGCGAAATTCGCCAGGCTGCCTTGCAGCGCTAGGCCGATAGCCAGGGTCGCGGCACCAATCGCGGCGACGAACGAGGTGGTTGCCACACCGATCATCGACGCCACGTTGACCACCAGCATAACTTTGAGCGCGATATTCGCAAGGCTGGTGATGAAGTGTTGCAACGCAAGATCGGCATTGCGCATGGCCAGCAGACGCCCCACGCGATTGGTCAATACGTTGATCAGCCACCAGCCAATGGCCAGCGTGAGCACCGCCAGCAATACCCGGCTGCCGTATTCCATGATCATCGGGATCCACGACTGTGAGGTCTTGATCAAGTGATCCATTTCAGCGTTCAAATCCATGTAGCTTCTCCTGTTTGGCGGATGTGCGGCTTTATTGACTGCCTAAAAACGCAAATGAGCCCCGTAGGGCTCAAGTGTAGGCACTGGTTATGGGGCGTGGGACGTCAAAATCGCCCACGGGTTCCCCAAGGTGCCATCAGTCGCGGAAGTTATTGAACTGCAGCGGCATGTCGAAGGTTTTGGCGCGCAGGGCCGCGATGGCCTCTTGCAGGTCGTCACGTTTCTTGCCGGTGATACGAACCTGCTCGCCCTGGATGGCGGCCTGGACTTTGAGCTTGGCGTCCTTGACATGAGCGACGATCTTCTTCGCCAGCTCCTTGTCGATGCCTTCCTTGAGCACGGCTTCCTGCTTCATCAGTTTGCCGGAGGCGTAGGCGTCCTTGATTTCAAGGCACTGCGCGTCGATCTTGCGCTTGACCAGCGACAGCTTGAGGATCTCGATCATCGCTTCCAGCTGGAAATCGGCTTCAGCGGTCAGGTTGACGGTCAGTTCCTTTTCCTTGAACTCGAAGCTGCCCTTGCCCTTCAGGTCATAGCGACGGTCCAGTTCCTTGACGGCGTTCTCGACGGCGTTGGTGACTTCGTGTTTGTCCAGTTCAGATACCACGTCGAACGAAGGCATGTGATTTCTCCAATATAAGGGGCGGGCTCAGTAGAGATGGAGCGCGCCCGAGCTAAAATGCCGGGGCATTATAGCGGTTCTTTCGCGCCGTTCACCGCTGGCGAGCTTATGGAGTACACACTGATGGCGACCCCCTGGCATATTCTTGGCGCCGGCAGCCTGGGCACCCTATGGGCCGCACGGCTGGCGCGCGCAGGCGTGCCCGTCAGGCTGATCCTGCGCAATGAGGCGCGCCTGACCGACTATCGAGCCGGCCAGGGCCTGACCCTAGTCGAGCAGGGTGTGGAACAGACTTACCCGGTAGTCGGCGAAACGCCTGACAGCCCAGAGCCGATTCATCGCTTGCTGGTGGCGTGTAAAGCCTACGACGCCCAAAGCGCCATTGCCCAGCTGCAACCTCGACTGGCGCCCGACGCCGAACTGATCCTGCTGCAAAACGGCCTCGGCAGCCAGGACGCAGTGGCTGCACAGGTGCCGTCGGCCCGTTGCATCTATGCCTCAAGTACCGAAGGCGCGTTTCGCGAAGGCGACTGGCGGGTGGTATTTGCCGGCCATGGCTACACCTGGCTGGGGGATGCGAGCCACCCCACGCCACCGCTGTGGCTGGACGACCTGCAAGCGGCCGGCATTCCCCACGATTGGGCCAGCGATATCCTCACGCGCCTGTGGCGCAAGCTGGCGCTCAATTGCGCCATCAATCCCCTGACCGTGCTTTACCAGTGCCGCAACGGCGGCTTGCAAGCCCACGCGTGTGAAGTGGCGACCTTGTGCGCTGAACTGGCCGAGCTGCTCGAATGCTGCGGCCAGCCCGCCGCCGCACAGGACCTGCACAGCGAAGTGCTGCGGGTGATCCAGGCCACGGCGGCCAATTACTCGTCCATGCACCAGGACGTGGCCAACGCACGGCGTACCGAGATCAGCTACCTGCTGGGCTACGCCTGCCAGGCAGCGGCCCGCCATCAATTGGTGTTGCCGCACCTGCAACAGTTGCAAGCGCGCCTGGTCGAGCATTTGCGCGCACACGGATTGGCCAGCGACTGAGGCACGCGCTACCCTGCCTACCTGTCTATCACCTGGGAAAACCCTGATGCCACTGCGCCAGCGTCTTGAAAATCTACCGGTAGGGCAGAAACTGCTGGCGGCCCTGCTGGTGTTGTTGACCACCGTATTGCTGGTGGCCAACCTGACGTTTATCAGCGCCGCCTACTGGATCTCCCAGGAAAGCATGGCGCCCCAGGCCCTGCAGGCCATCGGTCGCCTGGTCTCCAACCCCGCCCTTGCCGCCGAAGCCCTCGAATCCCCCGCCAACGCCGACGCCTTGCTCAGAGAGCTGACCAGCTATTCGCCACTGCGCGCCGCCGCGCTGTATGACGGCGAAGGCAACCGCCTGGCGCAGATGCAACACGGTGACCGCCTGCACCTGCCAGACAACTATCGGCATATCGAGGCGTGGCGCGTGACGGAGTTTCGCAGCAACCAGATCATCACCCTGCCCCGCGCTGGCCAGCCTTCCGGGCACTTGCTGCTGGTGGCCAGCAGTGAGCTGCCGGTGGCCTTCTACACCGGTACGCTGACGGCGAGCCTGGGGATCCTGATTTTCAGTGTGTTGCTGTGGCTGATCATCGCCCGGCAGATCAAACGCCTGATCACCCGGCCGATCCACGAACTGGAAGAACTGTCCCGCCAGGTCACCCGCGAAGAGAACTACGCCCTGCGCGCCGGCCGTGGCAACCACGATGAAATCGGCAGCCTGGCCGAAGCCTTCAACACCATGTTGTCGCGCATCGAAGCCCGCGAACAACAACTCAAGCGCGCACGGGACGACTCTCAAGCGGCTTACGACCAAGCCCAAGGCCTGGCCGAAGAGACCCGCCACACCAACCGGAAACTGGAGCTGGAAGTCCAGGTTCGCAGCAAGATCGAGAAAAAACTCACCGGTTTTCAGAATTACCTGAACAGCATCATCGACTCGATGCCGTCGGCACTGATCGCCCTGGACGAGCAGCTCTATGTCACCCAGTGGAACCAGGAAGCCAGCGCGCTTTCCGGTACACGTCTGGACGAGGCCTTGAATCAGCCGATCTACCTCGCGTTCCAACCGCTCAAACCCTACCTGCCGCAGATCAAGGCCACGGTGGAGCAACACACGGTAGAGCGCATCGAGCGCGTCACCTGGATCAAGGACGACGAGCCCAAGCATTACGCCCTGACCTTCTACCCACTGATGGGCGGCGCCGGGCGTGGCGTGGTAATCCGCATCGACGACATCACCCAGCGCCTGTCCCTGGAAGAAATGATGGTGCAGTCGGAAAAAATGCTCTCGGTCGGCGGGCTTGCCGCCGGCATGGCCCACGAGATCAACAACCCGCTGGGGGCGATCCTGCACAACGTGCAGAACATCCGACGCCGGTTGTCGTCCGACCTGCCCAAGAACCTGGAATACGCCGAGCAGGCAGGTATCGAGCTGGACATCGTCAACCGCTACCTTGAAGGCCGTGAGGTGCCACAACTGCTCGACGGTATCCAGCAGGCTGGAGCGCGGGCGGCCAAGATCGTTACCCATATGCTCAGTTTCAGCCGCCGCAGCAACCGGCAGATGGCGCCTTGCGACCTGCCAGCGCTGATCGACCAGGCCGTGGAAATTGCCGGTAACGACTTCGACCTGGCCATCGGCTTCGACTTCAAGGGCCAGGCGATCACCCGCCAGTTCGACCCACAGTTGGGTCCGGTGCCGGGCACCGCCAACGAACTGGAACAAGTGCTGCTCAACCTGCTGAAAAACGCCGCCCAGGCCATTCACTTACGTGAAGACGATCGCGAACCGGGGCGCATCATCCTGCGCACACGTCTCAACCCGCCGTGGGCAGAGATCCAGGTGGAAGACAACGGCATTGGCATGAGTGAAAACGTGCGCAAACGCACCTTCGAACCGTTCTTCACCACCAAGGAAATCGGCCAGGGCACCGGGCTTGGGCTGTCAGTGTCGTACTTCATCATCACCAACAACCACAAAGGCCAGATGGAGGTGCACTCCACTCTCGGCCAGGGCACCTGCTTTACCCTGCGCTTACCCTTGGCCGGCAGCCAACTGCCGCCCTACGAACTGACCCAACTGGAGCACTGACCATGGGCTTTCGCCTGTCGAAGATTTACACCCGCACCGGAGACAAGGGCGAAACCGGCCTCGGCGACGGCCGCCGTGTGCCCAAGGACCACCCGCGCGTGGAGGCCATCGGCGAAGTCGATACGTTGAACAGCCAGCTGGGACTATTGCTGGCGGGGCTGGAAGAACAGAGCGGCAAGCATCCAGAACTGAAAGATGTGATCGAGGTGCTGGCACCCTGCCAACATCGACTGTTCGACCTCGGCGGTGAGCTGGCGATGCCGGTGTACAAGGCGTTGAACGCAGCGGAAGTGGATCGGCTGGAGGCCGCGATTGATCGCTGGAATGACGAGGTCGGGCCGCTGGAGAACTTCATCCTGCCCGGTGGCTCGGCGCTGATCGCCCAGGCCCATGTGTGTCGCAGCCTGGCGCGCACTGCAGAACGACGTTGTCAGCACCTCAATGCAGTGGAGCCGTTGGAGGGCGTGGGGCTGGCGTATATCAATCGGCTGTCGGACTTGCTGTTTGTGGCGGCGCGAGTGATCGCCAGGCGCCAGGGTGTGGCTGAAGTGCTGTGGCAAGCTGCCGCCAAGCCACACTGATGTTTTTTGGGTGACCTTTAGGGCCCTATCGGGGGCAAGCCCCCTCCCACCCTTGATTTGTGAATGCATTCAAATGTGGGAGGGGGCGAGAGTGTCAGATTTTTTGTGTTCGGGCCGGTTACGGCCTGCCGTCAGGCAGGCCATCTTTACCAGGTCGGCCTGATAAATCGATCTCCGTACAGAATCGCAAATTGATTCATTGCGTTCTTCCAAT
>NZ_JAMQAU010000019.1:0-111216 GCF_023701505.1 Pseudomonas sp. SR18
CCGGCTTGTTCAACCTTTACGGCCCTACCGAAGCCGCCATCGACGTGACCCACTGGACCTGCCGCGAAGAAGGCAAGGCCAGCGTGCCGATTGGCCAGCCGATCGCCAACCTCACCACCTACATCCTTGATGCCGAGCTGCAACCGGTGCCGGCCGGTGTCATCGGCGAGCTGTACCTGGGCGGCGAAGGCCTGGCCCGGGGTTACCACCGCCGCCCTGCCCTTACCGCCGAGCGCTTCATGACCAGCCCGTTCGGTGACGGCCAACGCCTGTATCGCACCGGCGACCTGGCCAGCTACCGTCCCGACGGCGTCATCGAATACCGGGGCCGTATCGACCACCAGGTAAAAATCCGTGGCCTGCGCATTGAACTGGGGGAAATCGAAACCCGCCTGATGGAACTGGACTGCGTACGCGAAGCTGTGGTGATTGCGGCCGACGGCCAGTTAGTCGCCTACGCCGTGCCCAGCGAAGCCGGTGACGCAGATGAACTGCGCAGCGACATCAAGCAACGCCTGGGCGAACACCTGCCCGACTACATGGTGCCTGCCCAGTTGATCTTCCTTGATCAACTGCCCCTGAGCCCCAACGGCAAACTGGACCGCAAGGCTCTGCCGAAACCCGATGCGAACCTGCTGCAAAAAACCTACGTGGCGCCACACAGCCCGCTGGAACAGCAGATCGCCGCGATCTGGCAAGACGTGCTGAAACTGGAACGCGTCGGCCTGAACGACAACTTCTTCGAACTGGGCGGTGATTCCATCATTTCCATCCAGTTGGTCAGCCGCGCCCGCCAGCAGGGCATCGGCTTTACACCCAAGGAACTGTTCCAGCACCAGACCGTGCAAGACCTGGCCAGCGTGGCCCGTGTGGGCGCAAGTGCCCACGTGATCGACCAGGGCCCAGCCACGGGCCCGCTCACGTTGCTGCCGATTCACCAGGCATTTTTTGAAACGGCGATCCCAGAGCGCCATCACTGGAACCAGTCGGTACTGCTCCAACCTGCCCAGCCGCTGGTGGCCGAGGCACTGCAAGAGGCGTTGCTCGCAGTGATTGAGCACCACGACGCCCTGCGTTTGAGCTTTGAGCAACACGCTGGCGACTGGAGCGCCCAGTACCGGCCAATGGCCGACTGGCAGTTGCAACAGGTTGACGCCAGCGTCGAGCAACTGCCGGACCTGTGCGATCAAGCCCAGGCCAGCCTCGACCTGCAACACGGCCCGCTGATCCGCGCCGTATTGATCCACGTGGCCGACGGCAGCCAGCGCCTGCTATTGGTGGTTCACCACCTGGCAGTGGATGGCGTGTCCTGGCGGATTCTCTTTGAAGACCTGCAAAACGCCTATCAACAGGTCAGCAACCAGCAATCGGTGCAATTGCCGGCCCGCACCAGTTCGGTCAAGGCCTGGGCCGAGCGCCTGCAACACCGTGCGCAACACCCGACCGCCCAGGACGAACTGCACTACTGGCTGGCGCAACTCGATACCGACACGCCCGATCTGCCCTGCGAACGCCCCCATGGCAGCCTGGACAATCGCTACAGCCACACCCTGCATACCCACCTCGACGCCCGGCAGACCAGACAGTTGCTGCAACAGGCGCCCAAGGCCTATCGCACGCAGATCAACGACCTGTTGCTGACGGCCCTGGCGCGTGTCATCAGCCGCTGGACCGGCGCCGCGCATTGCCTGGTGGAGCTGGAAGGCCATGGCCGCGAAGACCTGTTCGATGACATCGACCTGACTCGCACGGTGGGTTGGTTCACCAGCCTGTTCCCGGTCAAGCTGGTACCGGCCGGCACCCTTGGCGACTCCATCAAGCAGATCAAGGAACAGTTGCGGGCAATCCCCGACAAGGGCTTGGGCTATGGCGCCCTGCGCTACCTCGGCACGCCGCAGGCACGGGCCAGCCTCGGCGCCTTGCCGGCGCCACGCATCACCTTCAACTACCTGGGCCAGTTCGATGGCAGCTTCGATGCCAAACAGGGCTCGTTGCTGGCCCCCACCGCCGAAGGCAGCGGCCGTGAGCAGGCGCCGGATGCGCCACTGGGCAACTGGCTGAGCCTCAATGGCCAGGTATACGGCGATGAACTGACCCTGGGCTGGCAATTCAGCCGTGAGATGTTCGACGAGGCGACCATTGCGCACCTGGCCGATGACCTCAAGCGCGAGTTGCTGGCCCTGATCGAGCACTGCTGCGACACCGCCAACATGGGGGTCACGCCGTCCGACTTTGCGCTGGCGCGTATCAGCCAGGCGCAACTGGACCGCCTGCCGGCGCCGTTGCCACAGCTCGAAGACCTCTACCCGTTGTCGGCGATGCAACAGGGCATGCTGTTCCACACCCTGGAAGCACCGGAAAGCGCACTGTACGTGAACCAGATGGCCGTCTCGGTCACCGGGCTGGACGTTGCGCGGTTCACCGCCGCCTGGAACGCCGTGATTGAGCGCCATGAAATCCTGCGTACCGGGTTCTGGGCCGACAACCAACTGACCGAACCGCTGCAAGTGGTCTACCGCGCGGCGAAGATGCCAGTCGACGTCGTCGACTGGCAGCAACGGGACGTCAGCGCCCAGGACCTGGAAGTACTCGCGAGCCAGGATTGCGCCCGTGGCTTCGAACTTCTGCGTGCACCGCTCACACGCCTGACCCTGGTACAGCTCGACGCGCAGACGCACTACCTGATCTGGACCAGCCACCACATCCTCATGGACGGCTGGTCCAACTCGCGGCTGTTGGGTGAAGTCTTCGCGATCTACAACGGCCAGGCCGCACCGCCCAAACGCGGGCATTACCGCGATTACATCCGCTGGCTGCAAGATCAATCCCAAGCGGTACTGGAGCAGTTCTGGAAAACCAAGCTCCAGGACTTGAACGGCACCTCGTCCCTCGCCAACAGCCTGTCGCCCAAGCCGGCCATGGAGTTGGAAGGCCACGCGGCGCTGTATCTGAATTGGGATACGCGGCAAACCGCACACTTGCGTGAGCAGGCCCAACGCCTGCGCGTCACGCCGAACACGCTGATCCAGGCCACTTGGTTACTGCTGTTGCAGCGCTATACCGGCCAGGACACCGTGTGCTTCGGCGCGACGGTCGCGGGTCGTCCGGCCAGCCTGCCAGGCTCAGAGGACATGCTCGGGCTGTTTATCAACACGTTGCCCATTATCCAGACCCCGCAACCGCATATGCCCGTCGCCCAATGGCTGCAAGCGTTGCAGGCCTATAACCTGGAAGTGCGCGACCACGAGCATGCGTCCCTGGCGGATGTACAACGCTGGTCGGGCCAAGGTGGCCAGCCGCTGTTTGACAGCATTCTGGTGTTTGAAAACTATCCGGTGGACGAGCGTCTGCAGGAAGCCGGGCAGGAACACCTGAGCTTCGGCGACGTCAGCAGCCGCGATGTGACCAACTTTGCCATGGACCTGGCGATCAACCTCGGCGACACCCTGAAGATCGAGTTCCTGTACCTGCGCAACCGCTTTACCGAGGCCGCCACCGCACAAATCCTGCGCAGCTTTGAAACCCTGCTGCTGGAACTGCTGAACAACGCCCAGGCCAACGTCGGCAGCCTCAACATGCTGGCAGGCCCCGAACAGCAATTGTTGCTGCAACGCAACCACCTGAACCCAGCTAAGGCGCCACGCGCGCACCTGGCACAGGTGATCCGGCAACACGCACTGGAGCGGCCAGACGCAGTGGCGGTCGTGTGCGACGGTATCGCGTTGAGCTACGGCGAACTGGATGCGCGGGCCAACCGCCTGGCCCACTGCCTCATGGCCCAGGGCATCGGCCCGGAGATGTTCGTCGGCGTCGCTCTGGAGCGCTCGGTGGACGTCATTGTCGCGTTCTATGGCGTCATGAAAACCGGCGCCGCCTACGTGCCGCTGGACATCGACTACCCACAGGACCGCGTGCAGTGGATCGTCGAAGACTCTGCCATAAGCGTACTGATCAGCCAGCACTCGCTGCGGTCGCGCTTCGACGGCCTGGGCGAGGCGACCCTTATCGAGCTGGATCGCCTGCCGCTGTCGGACTGGCCGGCGACGTGCCCGGCAACCCTGGTGCACGACCATAACCTGGCCTATCTGATTTACACCTCGGGCTCCACCGGCAAGCCCAAGGGGGTGGCCGTGGCCCACGGGCAAATCCGCATGCATTGCCAGGCCATCGCCGAGCGTTACGAGATGGACAGCAGCACCCGTGAATTGCTGTTCATGTCGTTCGCCTTCGACGGTGCCCAAGAGCGTTGGCTATCGACGCTGCAAAGCGGCGGATGCCTGGTCGTCAGGGGTAACCAGCTGTGGACACCGGAAGAAACCTGGCAGGCGCTGCACGCGCACAGCATCAGCATCGCGTGCTTCCCTCCGGCGTATCTGCAACAGCTGGCCGAGTACGGCGACAGCCAAACCGATGCACCACCGCCCGTGCGCATTTACTGCTTCGGCGGCGACGCGGTGGCAGAGGCCAACTTCGAGTTGGTCAAGCGCGTGCTCAAGCCGCAGTACCTGACCAACGGGTACGGCCCCACCGAAACCGTGGTGACCCCGCTGCTGTGGAAAGTGAGTGTCGATGAACGCTGCGACGCGGTGTACGCGCCGATCGGCACCCGCATCGGTGAACGTACCCTGTATGTGCTGGACGAACACCTCAACCCCCTGCCCGATGGTGTGGCGGGCGAGTTGTACATCGGCGGCGAAGGCGTTGCCCGTGGGTATCACCAGCGGCCCGGCCTGAGCGCCGAACGGTTTGTGGTTGACCCGTTCGCTGCCGACGGCACACGCCTGTATCGCACCGGGGATCTGGTACGCCAGCGCCCCGACGGCGTGATCGACTACCTTGGCCGCCTGGACAACCAGGTGAAAATCCGTGGTTTCCGGATCGAGCTGGGAGAAATTGAGTCACGCCTGCGCGAGATCCCGGATGTGCAAGACGCCGTGGTAGTCGCCCGTGATACCGCCGGCGGCAAGCAACTGATCGGTTACGTGGTAGCCGACGCTTCGGCCGGGCTGGGCGAACGCCTGCGAGCGGCTTTGCAGGTGGAACTGCCCGACTACATGGTGCCGGCGCAAATCCTCGCGCTCCCAGCTTTCCCACTCAACCCCAACGGCAAGCTGGACCGCCTGGCCCTGCCTGACCCGGATTTCAAGGGCCGCGCCTTCGTTGCACCGCGCAATTCGTTGGAGGCACAACTGGCGGCGATCTGGCAGGAGGTGCTGGAACTGGAGAGCGTGGGCGTCACCGACAACTTCTTCGAATTGGGCGGCGACTCGCTGCGCATTCTCAAGGTGCTGTCGAAGGTGCGCAGCCAACCGGATATCGGCATCGAGCTGAAACTGCGGGACATGATCGGCAAGCCCACCATCGCCGAGTTGTCCGGGTTTGCCGAAGACGATGCGAGCCTCAATCCGCTGCTGCTGCTCAACAGTGAAACAACGCTCAGCGCGCCGCTGTTCTGTCTGCATGCCGGTTTTGGCACTGTGTTCGACTACGAGCCCCTGGCCCGTCGCCTGGATGGACAGCGCAGCGTCTACGGCCTGCAATGTCGCATGCTGCTGGACCGTCAGTGGAACGATGATTCGCTGGCGTCCATGGCCATCGATTACAGCCAGTACATCCGCCAGCAACAAGCCAGCGGCCCTTACCACCTGATGGGCTGGTCGCTGGGTGGCACCCTTGCGGTGCTGGTGGCCCAGGAGCTGGAAAGCCAGGGCCAACGCGTGGAGTTTCTCGGCCTGGTGGACAGTTTTGTACCCACCGGCGAGGACGTCTTGAGTGACGACTGGAGCGACGACCTGCGCGGGTTCCTCGCGGTACTGTTCGGCCTCTCGGCCGAGGAGTTGCCAACCTTTGAGGTCGGGGCGACGACGGACAGCGTGGCGCTGGAGCAGCTGATCGCGCAGGTCCAGGCAGGTGCTGCCGCCCGTTCGGCGTACGCCGCAATCAGCACCGAGGAGCTGGCTCACACCTTCCAGGTAGCGATGAAACTTAAGGCGTTGTCCACGCGCCTGGACGGCTTGCCGCCCACCCGGGCGCAAGCCCATTGCTGGTGGGCCAAGGCGATTGCCGGCCAGCCTGCATCGAACATGGCCAGCGCCCGGAGCAACGAACAGATCGCCGCCGGCCACTACGACATTCTCAACCACCCGACCCTGCTTCAGGGTCTGTTGCAGCACTTGGCGCTGCAACCCGTAGCCAGTTGAAACCGTCGCCGCCCCTGATGGTCAGGGGCGGCGCTTCAGCCTATTTCACAAGGAACATGCAATGCCCCTGGACCCTGATCTCGAAGGTTTTCTGGAATTGGCACAGATGGGTCGCCTGACCGGTAAAAGCCAACCCATGCACGCACTGAGTGTTGAACAGGCACGGCGGGAGTTCGAACAGACTTCGGCCATTCTCGACCCCAGCCCGCCAGGGTCGGTGGTGGTCAGCCAACTGACGTTCACCGCCCGCGATGGCCATGCCTTGCCCGCCCGCCTATACCGGGCGCCGGGCACCGCGCAATTGCCGGTGATTGCGTATTTCCACGGCGGCGGTTATGTGGTGGGCAGCCTGGACTCCCACGACTCCATCTGCCGCAGGCTCGCGGCCAGCGGCGAGTACGCGGTGTTCGCGCCCGCTTACCGTCTGGCGCCACAGGCGAGCTTCCCGACCGCTGTCAATGACAGCCTTGACGCCGCCAATTGGCTGGCCGAACAGGCTGGCAACCTGCAACTCGACAACAACCGGATTACCCTGGCAGGTGACAGTGTGGGGGCAACGCTGGCGACCGTCCTGGCGATCACCGCAGTGAAAGCGCCGCTGCAACTGGCGTTCAAACCCTGGGCCCAGTTGCTGTTTTACCCTGTCACCGATACCTCGCGGCAGCGTGATTCCCATCGCCAGTATGCCGAGGATTACCTGCTGGAAACGGCCACGCTGCAATGGTTCTACCACCACTATTGCCCGGATGCCCAACAGCGCCTCGACTGGCGGGTCTCGCCACTGCTGGCGCAGGGGCTGACAGCATTGGCCCCGGCCTATATCAGCCTGGCCCAATACGATCCGCTGTATGACGAAGGACAGGCTTACGCCCAGATGCTGGCGGCGAGCGGCACAGCGGTGAGCCTGCACGTAGAGTCGGGGTTGACCCATGACTTTCTGCGCATGAACGGTATTACCGGTGCGGTTGCGGGTATTTATGAAGGGGTGTTGAGCTGGTTGGGGGAACAGCGCTAAGCGCCACTTGAGCATTCCCGCCATTAACCAACGGGGCTGATTGCCAGCCCCGTTTCATATGCCTATCCCTGCTCCTTGCTCGCTTGCAACTGCTTGGCCTTCTCCACAAGCGCCGCTTTCTCTTCAGGGGTCATTGCATCCAGGCGCAAACGCGCCTGGGCGATTTTCTCCAACTGCCCCGCGACACTCTCACGCTCGCGCAGCACCCGCGCCAGTGCCGCCACGCTGGGGTGATCAAACACCACACCCGGATGAATCTCGCATTGCAGCAGTTTGCGGATACCTGCCACGAGCTTGATCACCAACAAGGAATGCCCGCCTGCGGCGAAAAAGTCCTCCTCGATGCTCAGCCGTTCCAAACCGACCAATTGGGCCATGCGCGTGGACAACAGCGTTTCAAGCGCATCCCGTGGCGCGACGTACAGCGTCTGGGAAACCACGGGTTGAGCGTGCTGCAGCGCCTTGCGGTCAACCTTGCCGTTTGGCAGGCGCGGCATGCGTTCAAGGCTCACAATCTGGCGTGGCACCATGGCCGCCGGGAGGTGCTGAGCCAGTTGGTTTTTCAATTGAGGCCCTGCGTCCTCTGCCGTCGCCGCACGCATGACCACGAACGCTTGCGGCTCCTCCTGCACCAGCACCACCACGGCCTCACTGACCTCGGGCAACCGCAGCAACTGCGCCTCTATCTCTGCCAGCTCAATGCGGAAACCCCGCACCTTGACCTGATGATCACGGCGGCCATACAACTGCACGCCACCCTCCACACGGTAACGGGCCAGGTCTCCCGTGCGGTAAAGGCGCTCGCCGCCCACCAGTGGGCTATGGATAAACGCGTCTGCGTCAGCCTCGCCCTGCAAGTAGCCTCGGCACAGCTGTCGGCCACCGATGAACAACTCACCGAGTTCCCCCGTCGCCAGCAGTTGTGCGTCCGCACCGAGTACGAACACCTGGTTGCCGGCGAGCACCTGTGTCAGCGGCACGCCATGGGACACGTCCTCAGCGGGGAGTAACGGATGCACCATCACCCCCACCGTCGCTTCGGTGGGGCCGTAATGGTTGAATACACGGCAGTCGGGCCGCAGCTGGCGAATGCGCTGCACCAGGCTTGCGCCGATGGCTTCACCGCCCAGCACCAGCGTGCCAGGCAATACGGCGGCATCAGCCTCAAGCAAGGCGGCCAGGTGTGAAGGCACGATTTTCAGGCAATCGATGCGGTTTTCCCGCAGGAACCCGGCGAAGCGCTGGGGATCTTGCAGGGTGACGTCATCCGCGATGTGCAGGGTAGCGCCGTTGTACAGCGCGCCGAACAAGGTGGTGTTGCCCAGGTCCGCCGCTACCGTGGAACTGAAGGCAAAATCGCGGCAGGCGGACAGGCCCAATTGCTGACTGCTGCTCGCGACATAGCTGAGCAACGCGCCATGCTCGATCACCACGCCTTTGGGCTGGCCGGTGGAGCCGGAGGTGAAGAGCACATACGCGACGTCATGGGCCTGCACGGATACCGCCGGGGCCACCGGCACATCCAGGGTCGCGGCGCCCAGGTTGAGCAGCTTGAACGAGGTCAGCGGATCGTCCTGGCTCGGCGCGTGTGCCACCAGAATCAGGCTCGCGGCGGCGTGCCGTGCGATTTCAGCCTGGCGCGCCACTGGCCATTGCGGGTCCAGCGGCAGATAAGCTGCGCCCGCACGCCAGGTGGAGAGAATAGCGACGACCAGTTCCACCGAGCGCGGCAGCGCCAGGCCCACAATCGACCCAGCGCTCACACCCTGGCGCAGTAATTCGGCACTCAATTGCGCGGTGCGGGCGTCCAGTTCGGCGTAGCTGAGTGTCTGGCCCGCCGCGACCAACGCCACGGCATCCGGCGTCTGCCCAGCCCAAGCGGCAATACGTTGGGGCAACAGCTGCAGCGCCTGCATCCCCTGAACCGGCGGGTTCAGCGCCAGCAACCGGCTCTTTTCCTCGTTATCCAGCAGGTTCAGACGCGCAAGGGTTTCATCCGGTTTATCGGCAATGCTGTGGAGCAACTGGCGCAGCTGGCCCAACAGCGTCTCGACGGCGTGCGCCGAATAGCGTGCGGGAGTGAAGTCCAGTGATAAACCTTGAGGTTCGCCCGACACGGCGATTTCCAGCTGCAGTGCCAACTCGAACTCAGGCAGACGGGCCGGCAGGTCGCTGCCCGCCCAGACCGTCCCGGCGACTTCAAGCGGTGCCGACACCAACCGATTGCCAAAACCGACCGCAGGCGCGGCCTGTTGGGGGAATGACAACGGTGCCCAGTATTCCTGCCAGGTGCGGTGCTGATCCAACTGTGCGGCAAGGGTGGTCACCAGCTCACGGAAAGTGCTGGCCGGATCAATACGAATCGCCAACGGCAGGGTTTTCTCGAACAGGCCCAGGCTGTGGCTGAAAAACTCATAGTCCTGGCGCGCATCATGCCGCCAGCCCGCCAGGAAAGAGTCGCGACCACTGATGCGTGCCAGCAGCACCCACCAGGCGGCGTGTATCAGCACGTCCAGCGGCAGCCCCGCCGTGCGCAGGCGGGCCAACAGCGATTGATCCAGTGGCACGCTCAAGCGTTCTGCCGGCAGGACTTCTGCGCCGGTCAGGCGATAGGGCAAGTCTGGCCCGTTGACCAGACTCTCGTGCCCATGCAGGTACTGCTGCCAGTAAGCCTTGGCAGTGTCTGCGTCTTCGTCGAAGATCACCTCGCTGCGCCATTCCAGGTACTGGGAGAACTGCCCCGGTTCGTCCTCTTCAAACCCTTGCTGCCCATAAGCGGCCACCAACTCCTGCTGGATCAGGGCCAGGGTCCCGGCATCCGCGGCATAACGCGCCACGCCTATCAGCAGTTGCCAGTGGTCCGTTTCCAGGCGCTGTAACAACGCGCCGATCAGCGGCTGTTGCTGCCGCCACCACTGCTGTTGGCGTGCAACCACCTGTTGGGGCGACGCCACGTCGAGCCACTGGGTCAAGCTCACCGCTTCAGCCGGCGCGACCCGCTGGCGCAATCCGTGATAACCACTGACGGGCGCAAACTGCGTACTCAATGCTTCGTGGCGCACCGCCAGGCTGTCGAGCGCGTGTTGCAGGCGCACCGGGTCCAGTTCGCCGCGAATATCCAGTTTCACGCAGTGGCTCAGATCGCCCCAGCTCGCCCCCTGTTGCCGGGCGTCCAGATGCTGTTGCTGTTCGACCAGCAACGCCAGTCCCGCGTCCACGGTGCCCTGTTGTGCAGTACTCATGCTCCGGCCTCTTCCTTTTCGGTCTCGCTGTGCGCCACATTCAGCGCGCTGCGTTCAATCATTTCGCCCATTGCCACGACAATCTTGCGCGGGCCTTCGAAAGGATCCCGAGCGTGAGCAGCCAGCATGTTGTCCAGCAGGATGACATCGCCCTTGTGCCAGTCGAACCGCACTGCGCAGGCTTCGTACAGCTCGCCCACCAGGGCCATGACCTCGTCTTCAATCGGCGAGCCATCGCCGTAGTACACGTGCCGGGGCATACGCTGCTCGCCGAACAGCGCCAGCAAGTCTTCGCGCACGTCCGGGTCCAGGCAGAAGATGTGATGCAACTGAACCTGGTTGAAGAAGGTTTTTTCCCCCGTCACCGGGTGCCGGATGATCGCCGGGCACGGGGTGCGGATTTGCAGTTCATCGTTGTCCAGCCAGGTCCAGGCGATGCCCGCCGCCCGGCAACGCGCTTCGACGTCGGCACGCACGTCGGTCTTGAAGAAGTGCTGCCAGGAGACGTCCAGCTTGTCGGCAAAGGTGCGCACGTACAGCAACCCCTTGTCCTCGAAACGCTCGCGGATCGTCGCCGGCAACTTGAGGTACATCTGCCGGCAGTCCACCACCGGCGTGGCACCGCCGATTGGCGATGGCTGCTCGCAGAAGAACAGCTGCTTGCGCGGCCAGCGGTCCTGATGGGAGCTTTCGTTATGGAACAGGATCATTTTCTTTTCGGGGTACGGCGTGGACCGGTAGGTGTTCTTACCGCCCTCTTTTTTCGGCAAGTCGCCGTATTGGCCATAGAGGCCCGGCTGTACGGCTTCAGCAAACGCTTCGAAGTCATGAATATCGCGCAGGGCAAATCCACGGAACAGAACCCCCGCATGGCGGGCCAGTTTTTCTTCCACCAGGGCGCGGTTGTCCTTGATCCAGGCCACCAGGTCCAGGCCCGGATCGGTGGGTTCCATCAGCAATGGAAAATCCTGTCCGGGGACCAACAGCGATTCACGCATCAGCGCGCCGGCAGGCTTGTCGGTGCGGCTTTGGGATTTTTTCAGGAACTTGCCCAGCTTGTCGGCCTTGATGGCTGGCGGTACGGGCGTCGTGGCGTGTTCAACGGTGTTGCTAGGCATGGTGATATCCCCTAATTGAATGTTCGGATCACACACAATCTGTTCAAGAATTCCCGTCCAGGCGTTGACGAAGGACTCGATGCGTTGTTGTTCAAACAGGTCGCTGGCGTACTGCCAGGTACCGTGCACGCCGCCTGCGTCCTCATCGATGAACAGGGCCATATCGAACTTGGAGTAACCGCCACGAGTCGGCAGCACTTCAACCTCGATCCCGTCCATCCGGCCACCCTGCACCGGCAGGTTGTTCATGACGAACAGCACCTGTACCAGCGGGTTGAACCCCCGTTGGCGCGGGCGTGGCGAGGCCTCCCCAATCATGTCGAAGGGCAGGTCCTGGTGATCGAAAGCGTCCAGCGCGGTGCCTTGGGTGTTAGCCAGGAAAGCGCTGAACGGTTGCAGCGGCGCAAAGGTCGAGCGCAGCGGCAGAATGTTCACGAAGAAACCGATCAGCCCTTCCAGCTCAGGCTGCTGGCGCCCGGCAACGTCGGCGCCGACCAGCACGTCATCGCTGCCGCTGAGGCGATGCAGCAGGATCTGGAACGCGGCCAGCATCGTGCTGTACAGCGTGACACCGGCACGCGCCGACAGCGCCTTGAGCCCTTCGTGCAACGCCACGGGCAGCGTGAAGCCCAGGTCGCGACCTTCATGGGTCGGCGCCTGGGGGCGCGGCTGGTCGGTGGGCAATTGCAATACGCCGCTGTGCCCGGCCAGTGCCTGCTCCCAGTAACGCGCCTGCGCGGCCAGCACGCCGGTGTGTTGCAGTTGGTGTTGCCAGAGGGCGTAATCGGAGTACTGGATCGGCAGCGCAGGCAGCGGCTCAACCACCCCCGCCTTCGCCCGGCCGTAGAAGCCCACCAGTTCATTGACCAGCACCGCCATCGACCAGCCATCGGAGATGATGTGGTGCATCGAATACAGCAGCACATGTTCGGTGGGGCCCAGCTTGAGCACCTGTCCACGCAACAAGGGCGCCTGCAACAGGCTGATGGATTGGCGGGTATTGGCCTCAACGGCGGCGGCGACCCGGCGCTGCTGCTCGGCCGGATCCAGGGACGACAAGTCCAATACCGGCAAGTCGACCTCTACGTGCGCGGCGATGACCGCCAGCGGATCACCCTCCTCGTCGGTGATGTAGGCCGTGCGCAGGGTTTCGTGGCGGGCAATCACCTGTGCCAGGCTGCTGATCAGCAGCGGCACCGACAACTCGCCGCGCAAGCGCACGGCCAGCGGCATGCCATAGGCGCCACTGGCCTGCGACAGCTGTTCCACTACCCATAGCCGGCGCTGCACCAGAGAAAGCATCGCGCTGGTTTTTTCGCCGTGGGCCACTAACGGGCTGCGCGCCGGTGCCGCGTCCTGCCCGGTGCGCGTGGCCACTGCCGCGATAAAGTCTGCCAATCGCGGCGCACCAAACAGGTCGCGCAGGGTCAGGTCGCAGGCCAGCAGCGTCTTCAGGCGTGCAACCACTTGGGTGGCTAGCAGCGAATGCCCACCCAACTCAAAGAAGTGATCGTCCAGCCCAACCTGTTCCAGCCCCAGCACGTTTTGCCAAACCTGCGCGACCTGGGTTTCCAGGGCCGTTCGGGGTGCCACATAGTGTTTTTGCCGTTGGCTGACATCCGGTTTTGGCAAGGCTTTTCGGTCGAGCTTGCCGTTGGGGCTCAGAGGCAACAGGTCGATCAGCATCAGGAAACTCGGCACCATGTAGTCCGGCAAGGACTGACGCAAAGCCGCCGTCAAGGCTGGCGCCTCCAAGGCATTCGACTGGGGCACGACATAGGCGACCAACTGCGCACCGGTTGGCCCGTCCAACGCAATCACAGCCGCCTCGCGCACCTGGGGCATGGCTTGCAGACAGGCTTCGATTTCCCCCATCTCGATCCGGAACCCACGGATTTTCACTTGATGGTCAATGCGGCCCACGTACTCCAGGGTCGCGTTGTCGTTGTAGCGAGCCAGGTCGCCGCTGCGGTAGAGCCGCGATCCCGGCACGCCGGAGAACGGGTCCGGCAGGAAGCGTTCGGCGGTCAGCGCCGGACGATCGAAGTAGCCCTGGGCCAAGCCCGCCGCAGCACCGATGCACAGCTCGCCGACGCCGCAGGTGGGCAGCAATTCAAATCCGCTGTCCAGTACGAACAGCGAGCGCCCGTCGATAGCCCGCCCGATCGGCATGCCGAAGGCGTCATTGGCATCTGCAAGCTGGCATTCATGCACGCTGGAGACCACGGTGGCCTCGGTCGGGCCATAAGTGTTCACCAAACGAACATTGCCCAACCCGGCCTCGTGCCAGGCACGTACGCCCTCCACGGCCATGGCTTCGCCGCCGACATGCACCTGGCGCAGGTTGCCCAGGGTACGGCCATCGACAGCGCATTCCTTGGCCAGCAAGTACCAATAGGCCGCGGGCAGGTCGGCCAGGGTCACGCCCTGCTCGACGATTTCCCGCGCCAGCAACCCGGCGTCCCACAGCTCATCGCCGCGCATGATCAGCGCCGCGCCGACACACAGCGGCGGATAGCATTGCTCGACAAACCCGTCGAAGCTGAACGTCGCAAATTGCAGCACGCGGTCGGCCGGCGTCAGCGCACTGTAATCCGCCGCTGTGTCGCAGAACTGATCGAGTGCAGCATGATCGATGGCCACACCCTTGGGTTGGCCGGTGGAGCCGGAGGTGTAGATCACATAGGCGAGGTCGGCGGCGGTGGCGTGGTTGGCTGGGTTGGTCGACGGGTAACCCGCCAGCTCTTGACCCTGGGCGCTGAAATCCACACGTTTGAGCCCATGGGGCAATGGCAGCTCTGCCAGCAACCCGGTCTCGCTGAGCAATAGGTTCAGACGACTGTCTGCCAACATGTAGCTGAGGCGCTCGGCGGGGTAATTGGGGTCCAGCGGCACGTAGGCCGCGCCGCTTTTTAGCACCGCCAGCAGGCTGACGATCAACTGCGGGCCACGGCGGGAAACCAGGCCTACGCGCTGGCCCGGGCCCATGCCCTGCTCCAGCAGGCGGTGAGCCAGGCGGTTGGCCCGCTGATTGAGCTGGGCATAGCTCAAGCGTTCACTGCCTGCCTGCACCGCCAGCGCATCCGGGGTGGCCTGGGCCTGGGCGGCGATGCGTTCATGCACGCGCACCTGGCGCCGGGGCGTGCCAGGGGATTGGCTGATGGCGAGCAGCGAAGCCTGCGTGCTGCTGTCCAGCAATTGCAGGTTGCCCAGTGGCACCTCGGTATCCGCCACCAGTTGCACCAGCAGATGCTGCAGATTGGCGCTCAATTGCGCGACCTGTTGCTCGGTGAACCGCGCCCGGTCGTAGCTGAACTCCAGGCGCAAGCCGGTCCCCAGCTCGATGCCCAGGGTCAACGGGTAGTGGGTGCGCTCATGGTTATGCATCTTGCCGAAGGTCAGGCCTGCCGGCGCGCCTTGCTTGAGCGCTTGCGCCACCGGGAAGTTTTCAAACACCAGCAAGGTGTCGAACAGTGCGCCACCGGGTTGCCCGGCCCAGCCCTGGATGTCGTAAAGCGGTACGTGTTCATGGTCGCGCAGGCTGAGATTCAGCGCTTGCAGCTCAGCGAGCCAAGTGGCGGCGGACTGGGCCGGCGAGGCCGCGCTGATGATCGGCAGTGTGTTGATAAACAGGCCCAGTTGCTGCTCGATACCCGGCAACGGCGCCGAACGTCCGGCAACAGTGGCACCGAAGGCCACGCAATCCTGACCGGTGTAGCGTTGCAGCAAGAGGCTCCAGGCGCCTTGCAGGAGGGTGTTGAGGGTGACTTTGTGCTGGCGTGCGCAATCGCCGAGTGCACGGGTGAACTGGCTATCCAGGGTGGTGTGATGGTCAGCCATGCCCGCCCCTTCGACCGGCACGCGCAGTGCTTCAGCCAGCAGGGTTGGGGCTTGCAACGGCGCCAGGGCTTCCCTCCAGAACATTTCACCCGAGGCTTGCTGCTGCAGCCAACCCAGGTAATCGCGGAACTGTCCCAACGGCACGGGCAAAACGTGGCCTGCGTAGTCGGCAATGACTTCGCCAAGCAACTGGGCATTGCTCCAGCCATCCATCAGGATGTGATGGCTGGTGAAAATCATGTGCCAGCCCGTACCGGCACCGCGCACCAACATCAGGCGAAACAGGGGCGCCGTGTTCAACTCAAAACCGCGCTGACGCTCGGCATCGGCCAAGGCGTCGAGGTCAGGATGCGCGGCTTCGATCACTTGCAACTGCAAATCGACCTGGCGCTGGATCACTTGATGGGCGCTGTCCAGGCCGAGCCAGTGAAAGCTGCTGCGCAAAATGTCATGCCGGTCCAACGCTGCCTGCCAGGCACGACCGAAGCTCAGCAGATCAAGGCCTTCAATATCCAGGCGCAACTGGTTGATATAGGCCTGGACCTCAGGCTCGTACAGGGTGTGGAACAGCATGCCTTGCTGCATGGGCGACAGCGGGTAGATATCGGCGATGGCCGGGCCGGCCACGGGCAAATCATCCAATTGCTGCTGGGTCAGGGTTGCCAGCGCAAAGTCCGATGGCGTCACCTGCCCGGCGGGCGTTTCGCAGCAGTGCTGGATCAAGGCGGTGAGTTCGGCGGCGTAATCATCCGCCAGGCGCTGGATGCTCGACGCCTGGAACATCTCGCGGCTGAACCCCCATTGCAGCGCCAGTTCGCCGCCATAGACCTGCCCTTCCACCGTCAACCAGTTGGCCAACGGCGCTTCGGGGTCCTGGGCCTGGCCGCTGCCCTGAGTGGCGGGCACGAACAACGCGGACTCATTGAACTGGCGATCGAACTGACCGAGGTAGTTGAACGTGATACGCGGCGCGGCCAGGCCCGAAAGGGCTTCACGCACGTGAGGCGCAGCCAGATAGCGCAGCAGGCCGTAGCCCAGCCCCTTGTCGGGCACGGCACGCAGTTGCTCCTTGACCGACTTGATCGCGCTCGACAGCTCGCCGTCCGCCTGCAGACGTACAGGGAAGAGGCTGGTAAACCAACCCACCGTGCGGGTCAGGTCGACGGCGTCGAACAGATCTTCACGCCCATGGCCTTCCAGCTGGATCAGCGCCCCAGCCTGCCCGCTCCAACGGCTGACTACCCGCGCCAACGCCGTCAGCAACAGGTCGTTGACCTGAGTGCGATAAGCCGCCGGCGCATCTTGCAGCAAATGACGGGTTTGCTCGGCGCTGAGGCGGGTTTCAATCTTGCAGCCCAAGCGGTTTTGCAGCCCGCCACGGGGGTTGTCGCACGGCAACTCGGCGTCGATGGACTGCGCCTGCCAGTAAGGCAGTTGTTCGCCGAGGGTTTGCGCGCGGGTGTGCAGTTGGTGCGCCCAGGTTTGATAGGCGCTGGTCTTGGCCGGCAACGTTGCCTGGCGGTAAGCCTGTTGCAGGTCTTCCAGCAGGATGCGCCATGAAACCCCATCCACCACCAGGTGATGCACCACCAGCAGCAAGCGCTGGGTGCCATCGGCCATGGCGACGAGGGCGGCGCGCAGCAGCGGGCCTTGCGTCAGGTCGAGGCTGCGCTGGGCTTCGTCGCATAGCGCTGCCAGTTGCGTATCGTCGGCGGCATGAGAGTGCCACAGCGCAGGCTCGGCGACGGGCGCAGCGTGGGTTTGCTGCCAGCCATCGGGACCTTGCACAAAGCGCAGGCGCAGGGCGTCATGGTGGTTAATCAGCTGCGTCAGCGCCGCTTCAAGGCGCACCGAGTCCAGGGCCTCGCGTGGGGTCAGCAACAAGGATTGGTTCCAATGGTGACGCGCCGGGATCGCCTCGGCGAAAAAGCCGTGCTGTACCGGCGTCAGGATGACCTCGCCGCTGACCGGCCCTTGGTCGATAACGCTGGCCTGTTCAAAGGTGGCGACCAGCGCCAGGCTGCGCACGCTCTGGTACTGGAACAGGTCGCGCGGGCTGAGGCGAATCCCCGCCTGGCGCGCACGGCTGACCACCTGGATAGAGATGATCGAATCGCCGCCCAGCTCGAAAAAGTTGTCGTCCAGACCGACCTGCTCCACGCCAAGCACATCGACCCAGATTGCTGACAGGGCTTTTTGCAAGGCGTTTTCCGGGGCGCTGTACGCCTGCTGCGGCGCAACGTCCGGCAGCGGCAGCGCTTTACGGTCGAGCTTGCCATTGGCGGTCACCGGCAGCTTGGCCAGGTGCATCATGTGGGTAGGCACCATGTATTCCGGCAGGCTGCTGAGCAGCCAGGCCTTGAGGTCGGTCGGCGCTTCGCCTTCCAGCACCAGGTAGGCCACCAACTGCTTGCCGCCCTGCACCAGCACTACTGCCTCACGCACGCCAGGGTGTTGCATCAGGCGCGTCTCGATTTCTCCCAACTCGATGCGCAGGCCGCGCAGCTTGACCTGATGGTCGAGGCGACCGAGGTAGTCAATCACACCGTCGTCACGCTGGCGCACGCGGTCGCCGGTACGGTACAGACGCGTACCATCACCGAAAGGGCTGGGCACAAAACGCTCGGCGGTCAGCGCCGGACGGCGGTGGTAACTGCGGGCCAGTCCGGTGCCGCCCAGGTACAGCTCGCCGGACACGCCGGCGGGCACCGGGTTGAGCTGCGCATCGAGCACATAGGTGCCGAGGTTGGCGATTGGGCGGCCAATAGGTACGGCGTCACGGCCTTCGTCGACGCAGGTCCAGTGGGTCACGTCGATGGCCGCTTCGGTCGGGCCATAGAGGTTGAACAACCCTGCCAGGGGCAGTTTGGCGAAGACTTGCAGTTGCGCATCCAGTGGCAAGGCTTCGCCGCTGCACACGATGCGCTTGAGGCTGTTGCAGCCCTGTACGCCCGGTTCATGGATAAACGCCTGGAGCATGGAGGGGACGAAGTGCAAGGTGGTGATGCCGTGCTGACCGATGGTCTCGATCAGACGCGCCGGCTCGCGATGTTCGCCAGGGGCCGCGACCACCAGGCGCGCACCGGTCATCAGCGGCCAGAAGAACTCCCAGACCGAGACGTCAAAGCTGAACGGGGTTTTCTGCAGCACCGCATCGCTGGCGTCGAGGCCATAGGCTTGCTGCATCCAGCACAGACGGTTGACCAGCGCACGGTGGCTGTTACCGGCGCCCTTGGGCTTGCCGGTGGAACCGGAGGTGTAGATCACATAGGCCAGGTTCAGCCCTTGGATGGCGACTGCGGGCGAGGCGCTGCTGTAGCTGTCAAGCCAACCGGGTGCGTGGTCCAGGGCGATCACCTGAATGCCGTCAGTGGGCAGCGACGGCAACAGGCTGTGCTGGCTGAGCAGCAGTTGGATGCCGCTGTCTTCGATCATGTAGGCCAGGCGTTCCTGGGGGTATTCGGGGTCAAGCGGCACATAGGCGCCGCCGGCCTTGAGAATGGCCAGCAGACCAATGACCATTTCCACGGAACGCTCGACGCAGATTCCCACCAACACATCGGGGCCAACCCCCTGTTCGCGCAAGGCATGGGCCAATTGGTTGGCGCGGGCGTCAAGCTCGCCGTAGGTCAAGGAGACAGCGCCGAAGGCCAGCGCCGGAGCATCGGGCGTGGCCTGGACCTGATCTTCGATCAGTTGATGAATACCGCGCTCGGTCGGGTACGCCTGCGCGGTCTGGTTCCAGGCCTGCACCATGACCTGCTGCTCTTCGGCAGCCAGCATCGGCAACTCGCCGATGCGCTGCTCGCCATCGGCAACCATGGCCTGCAACAGGCTGATCCAGTGCCGGGACATACGCGCGATGGACGGCGCGTCGAACAGGTCGTTGGCGTAGGTCAATGCGGCGTGCAGCGTGCCGGATTTCTCATAAGTATCGAGAGTCAGGTCGAACTGGGTGGTGCGACCTTGCCACTCCACCAACGCGAGTTCCAGGCCGGAGGCGGTACTGACGGAGGCGATATCGGCCACCACCGGCTGGTGGTTGTACATCACTTGGAACAGCGGGGTATGGCTGAGGCTGCGCTCGACTTTGAGGGCTTCCACCAGGCGCTCGAACGGCAGCTCCTGATGAGCCTGGGCGCTGAGGGCGTGCTCCTTGATGCCTTGCAGCAACTCGGCAACGCGGGTTTGCCCGGTCAGATCGGTACGCAGGACCTGGGTATTGACGAAAAAACCGATCAGCCCTTCGACTTCACTGCGGTTACGGTTGGCAATCGGCACGCCGACGCGAATATCGCCCTGGCCGGTGTAACGATGCAGCAGCACATTGAAGGCACCGAGCAACAGCATGAACAGCGTGACGTTGTGCTTTTGCGCGCAGGCACGCAATTGGGCGGCCAGTGCCGGCTCAATCGAGAAGTTATGGCGGGTGCCCTGGTAGCTGGGCATGGCCGGGCGCGGGTGGTCCGTCGGCAGTTCCAGCACCGGGTGCTCATCGCCCAGGCGCGCCTGCCAGTACGCCAATTGACGGGCCTGCTCCCCCGCTTCCAGCCAGCGGCGTTGCCACAGGGCGTAATCGCTGTATTGAATCGGCAGTGCCGGCAATTGTGGAGTTTCGTTGCGCTCATGGGCGTCGTAGCAGCGGATGAACTCTTCGATCAGCACGTTCATCGACCAACCGTCGGAGACGATGTGGTGCAGGGTCAGCAGCAGCACGTGCTCCTGCGCGTCCAACTTGAGCAATTGCACACGCAGCAGCGGGCCATGCTCCAGATCGAAAGGCAGCAGCGATTGACGGGTCGCTGCGTCATTGACTGCCTGCTCACGTGCGTGCGGTGCCAAGTCACTGAAATCCACGACGTCAACCGCCAGCATCGGCTCCGCTGCCACTTGCAACAGACGCTCATCCGCTTGGCGCTGGAACACTGTACGCAGGGTTTCATGCCGCGCCACCAGGCTGGCGAACGCCTGCTCCAGCGCTTTCAGGTTCAGTGCGCCCTTGAGGCGCACCGCACCGGGCAGGTTGTAGGCACCGCTGGCAGGGTCCAACTGCCAGAGAAACCACATGCGCTGCTGCGCATAGGACAACGCCTGGCGATCCTCGGCATCCACTCCTGCCGGTATCGGAAACCGGGAGAAATCCACCCCTTCTTTCTGCAGTGCCTGCAGGAACAGCTGGCGTTTTTCCAGGGGCAACCCGATAAACCGGCGAGCAAGTTTCAAGGAGTCTTCAGCATTCATTTGTTGGAGTCCGGAGCAATAGGCAGGAAGCACAAAGGCACGTCGTCCCTATAAAACGAACCGCGGAGGGAAAAATTAGCTGCGGGTGGAGGGGCTGGAGCGCGGTGTCATCAAGGGTTACATCAATCCCGGGAAAGCCATGCAAAGGCGAGCTAGCATTGACACACACCAATTTTTGCAACTAAATTTAGTTACGCGCAGGGATCGCCGCGTCAAAAAATGAAAAGCTGCTCGCCAAATTGCTCAACGAGCCAACGATATTCACCTGGCCCGAACTCGTCACACTGTTACACCGGCTGGGCTAAAGACAGATTGAAGGAGCCGGAAGCCGCGTCAAATTCGACATCGGCGATCCCAGTGCAATGATCACCTTGCACAGGCCCCACCCCGGCAACGAACTGAAACACTACATTCGGCGCCAGATCATCGAACAATTGCGATCAGGAGAACTGATTCCGTGAACAACCAACTCAATTACAAAGGCTACATCGGCTCCATCGAAGCCAGCCTCGAAGACAACTGCCTGTTCGGCAAGATCCTGTTCATCAAGGCGCTGGTCAGCTATGAAGGTAAAACCGTCGCAGAATTGGATGCGGCATTTCATGAGGCAGTGGACGACTACCTGGCTACATGCCAGTCCCTCGGGCAAACACCCGAAAAACCGTGCAAGGGCTCGTTCAATGTACGGGTCGGCCATGACCTGCACCTGGCGGCCGCCCTGGCAGCGATGCGCAAAAAAGTGACGCTCAATGATTTGACGCGCCAGGCGCTGAATGAATTCCTGCAACATCATTGCGCAGAAACATTCCCCGCGATTGGCTGAATGAGCGGGTTGATTCCAGATAGCGCCGAATGGACGAGTTGTGTTTGGCGCCAGACCTTCTAGATTTACAGATCAGTCATCTCTTATCTTTTCTGCTTCTTGGTCCGCAGTAACGTCCAATGGCACCGACACTTCGGAGTCTTGCTATGAACGACATCCACTGCCCATCGCCCGACGCCCCTGCCCGCCTGCAAATACCGGAGCTGGAATACCCCGTACCGGTGCGGATGGATGAAACACTGGGCAATCACGTCAACGACTTGTTGCTGTCCTGGGTCAGGCGAGTGGGCATTTTCGAGGGGCAATGGGACCAGGTAAGGGCCTCGAATTTCGGCCGATTTGCCATGCTGTGCCACCCCGGCACCGACAACCCGGACCGCCTGTTGCTCTCGGCTAAATGCATCGCTGCGCTGTTCGCAGTGGACGATCACTACTGTGATGATGAGCGAAGTGGCGCCAACCCCAGGTTACTGGGCCCACGCCTGTCGTTGGCACTCGCCGCGCTGGACAGAGCGCACCTGAACCCGCCGCATGACCTGGCACTGGAGCAGGCGCTGAAACGTGATCCGGTGTTGCGGGGATTAAAGGGGTATATGAACCATCTGTCTCGCTTCGGCACAGCGTCCCAGATGGCTCGCGTGCGGCTGGAGACCGTTGCCATGTTCGTGACCATGAATGCCGAAGCCACATGGCGCATCGAACACAGCCTGCCGTGTATCTGGGAGTACCTGGCACACCGACAGGTCAACAGTTTTCTACCCTGCATGGCCTTGATTGATGTGGTCGACGGCTATGAACTCGACGCCGAGACGTATTTCGCGGCCCAGGTACGAGAAGTCGTTAC
Organism: Pseudomonas sp. SR18; assembly: GCF_023701505.1. Classification (NCBI taxonomy): domain Bacteria; kingdom Pseudomonadati; phylum Pseudomonadota; class Gammaproteobacteria; order Pseudomonadales; family Pseudomonadaceae; genus Pseudomonas; species Pseudomonas sp. SR18. Next base: position 22,324 of record NZ_JAMQAU010000019.1, read on the forward strand.
CCTCGCCGCCAGCGCGACCATCATTGCCAATGACGTGTACTCCGCCCACAAAGAGAGCGTGCCTGAAATAGGCGACTTCAACCTGCCTATATTAATGGCCCGTGAACACCACTGCTCGTTGCAGCAAGGCGTGTGTCTGACCGCCCAAATGCACGACGATATCGTGCATCGCTATGAAGCCAAGGAACGCCGCTTGCTCAAACAGGCGCAACCGTCACTCAAGCGTTTTTTGGGAGGCGTGAAAGCCTGGCTCGCAGGCAACAACGAGTGGCACCGACACAGTGGACGATACCAAGTGTGAACCTCAGCCCAACCGCCGATACCCCAGCACCGCCGAACCCATTACCACCGCGCCCGCCGCCAACGCCACCCAGAACCCACTGGCAGCCCCCATGTGGTCAATCATCCAACCGGAGCTGGCGGCGCCGATGGCCACACCGATGCTGAGGCCGGTGATCAGCCAGGTCATGCCTTCGGTCAGGCGGCTAGCGGGGACAATCCGCTCCACCAGCGCCATCGACACGATCAGGGTCGGGGCAAAGAACAGCCCGGAGATAAAGATCGCCACCGCCAGGCCAGGGATGTTCGTGACCAGCAGCAACGGCAACGTGGTCAAGGCCGTGGCTACGCCACAGAACAGGAACTGCCGGGGCAGCGGCGCCTTGAGCTTGAGCGTGCCAAAAGCCAGCCCCGCCAGGCACGAACCGATGGCGTACACCGACAGCACGATACTCGCCGCCGCCGGCTGACCCTGCTGCTGGGCAAAGGCGACACTGACCACGTCCACCACACCGACGATCACGCCCATGGCCAGCAGCAGGATCATCAGGATCAGTACCGAAGGTGACGCAATCAGCCAACCGCCATGCTGATCGTGATGCTCGTGCACAGGTGGCTCAGTCGCCCGTTGCAGCACGAACGTGGTCACGCCCACCGCCAGCAACAGCGCGGCCACCAGTGGCCCGGCTTCGGGAAACAGCACCACGCTCAGGCCGACCGAAAGCGGCGGGCCGACAATAAAACACACTTCATCGAGCACCGACTCCAGGGCAAACGCGGTTTGCAGCTTGGGCTGGCCCCGGTACAACTCGGTCCAGCGCGCCCGCACCATTGCAGACATGTTCGGTATACAACCGGCCAGGGCGGCGCACAGGAACAGCGTCCAGGTCGGTGCCTGCAACCGCGTGCACAGCAACAGCATCAACAACGCCCCGCCACCGATCAACGCGGCAATCGGCAGCACCCGGCCCTGGCTGTAGCGGTCCACCAGCCGTGATACCTGGGGTGCGCAGATCGCGGTAGCCAAGGCGAATATCGCCGCCACCGAACCTGCCAGGCCGTAGCCGCCATGTACCTGGGAGAGCATGGTGATAATGCCGATACCGGTCATCGACACCGGCATGCGCGCCAGCATGCCTGCCAATACAAAAGCCCGGGCGCCAGGGACCTGGAATAATTCGGCGTAGGGGTTTGCCATGTTCACACCAACCGTTTGATCTGTTTATGCCGCCACACCAACCGGTAGTAAGCGGTCTGCAACCCCAGCATCGCCAGGTACGTCACCGGAAATGCCATCCATACGCCTTCCAGGCCGAAGTGCGCATTGAGCAGGTACGCTATCGGCAGCTCCACGCACAGCACGCAGAAGATCGAGATCGCCACCGGCATCAGCACCACGCCGCTGGCGCGCATGATCCCGCCGATCACCGCCTGGAAGCCAAACACCAGGATGCTCCAGAGCATGATGTGCAGCAGGTGTTCTGCCTTGACCCGCGCAGCGTCGTCGGTGATGAACAGCCCCAGCAGCCAGTGGGACAACACGTACCCCAGCACAATCAGGCCACCGGTGAGGCAGGTGTTGATCAGCAATCCGGTACGCAGGATCGGCCCGATGCGTTCCAGGCGCCCGGCGCCGATAGCCTGGGCCCCCAGGATCGAGGCAGTGATGGCAATCGACAGCGCCGGAAATTGCACGTAGTTGACGATCTGCGTCACCGCCCCATAGGCCGCCGTGGCCTGGGAACCGTGGCCGTTGACCAGCGCCAGGATGACCAGTTCCGACAGCGACAACACCACCATCTGCAAGCCGGTGGGCAGGCCGATGCGCAGGACTTTGCCTAGGATCACGCGGTCCAGGCGCAAGGCCGCGAGCAGTTCGCGATCCGGCGCCATCACGTGGTGTTTATGGCGCAGGCGCAAGATCAAAAACAGCATCGCCATGGCGTTACCCACCAGGCCGGCGTACACCGCGCTCTGGATGCCCAAGGGCGGCAGGCCGACCCAGCCACGAATCAGCGCCGGAGTCAGCAGCAGGCCGACCAGGGTCGAGACCACCAGCGCAAGCAGCGGCGAAATCGTGTCGCTGACGCCCCGCAGCAGTTGGGTATAGAGGATGAACACCAGCAACAACGGCATGATCAGCATCATTGCCTGGGCATAGCCGACCGCGTCGTCGAGCACATCCACCGGCGTGCCCAATGCCTGCAATGCCGGGCGTGCGAACAGACTGCCCAGCACCGCGGCGATCAAGCCCACCAGCGCGCCGAGGGTCAGCGTCGCACCGGTAATCGACTTGACCATTGCGGTTTCCTGGGCACCCCAGGCCTGGCCGATCAACACCGACGCGCCCGCCCCCAGGCCGATCACCAGTGCGATAAAGAAAAACACGATGGGAAACATCCCCGACACCGCTGCCAACGCCTGGGTGCCGAGCATTTGCCCGACGTAGATGCCGTTGAGCGTGCCAGAAAAACTTTGCAGGAAGTTCGACAGCACCATCGGTGCCAGAAAGATCAGGTAGACCTGCCACAGCTGACGTTGCAAAGGGCTTTGCATGAAAAACGGGGCCTCGGAGAACTAAAGCGTCCGAGGGTTATACCGCAAGTGGATCCAATGTTCCTGCGCTTTGACGTACCGAATACTGCAAACCCTGACCACAGGACATTATATCCATGTAAATCCAAAGGGCTTCAGGGCTGTCGACGTCAGCGGCAGCCCCGTTGGTTCACTCAATCATGTTTCGGCGCCCGCTTTGCTTTTTTTCTTGATCATATGGTTCACGTTGTCCATATCAAACCGGCCGTCTTTGTACCCAGGCCCTCCTTTGGCATCAACGCCAACGTCCGTCTCGTCTCGAAGTTCTTTGTCCTGAAGGAATTTGGTCGCTGTTATGCGCTGTTCCGGGGTGAAGGTTTTCTCCGATGGCACTAAGCCTGCCGCTTCTTTCATCTCATTCAGATTCACATAGTCATCACCATCACCGTAGGCGGAGAAGTGTTTTTTAACGTTCTGGAGAATTTCCAACTGGCTCATTTCAACAGCGTTCTCCGAAACATAGCCCAAGTGGTCCCTGGTGAAACTACCATCCAGTTTCCCGGTTTTTCCTTGATCGAGTTCCTTGAACAAACCACCACGCGACAACAGTTCCTTGGCGATATCCATCTCGTCCTGAGTAGCGGGTTGACCGTCTAGTCGACGGCCCGCGGCGACGGCGTTAAGAGACCTGTCGGTGATCGCTCCAGGCTGATTTGGATCTTCCAGGGGGCTGAAATGGGAAAGAATTTTGTTGCTGAAGTCTTCTTTACCCTCACCGGCATAGGGATTGCTGCCTGGGCCCCCGTCCTGGCTGCTGTACACGCCCGCAAAACATAGTTGCGGCTGCACGTAGTCCTGGTCGTCATACTTGGGCGACTGGGCCGAATGCGCAGGAAAAAACAGCTGATTCACGCGTTGCTGCTGCATAGCCCCCTGAGAGCGCCAAGGTGCGCCATCTCCTCGCGGCGGGTTACTGAGGGCGGCCTCTTGAGCGTCAAAATGTTGAATAACGGCCGATACATCACCTTGGCTGATAAGCCCGTCGTTATCACCACAATGATTGATCGCATCGAGCTGGTGTTCCATGTCGGGATTATTGCGAATCGCCCTGGCCATCAATGTCATCGGGTCGTGATATCTGTCGCCGATCAATGGCCGGTCAGCCATGCAACCAAGTGTCTCGCGTGACACAAATGGCGTTCCTGGGGTTCGGAAGTAATCAAAGTTGGCTGAAAAGTCTCGTGCTACTGCGGATGCAGGCATATTGCCGCCATTGCTGTATCCGGTGTTACCCATTTGATTGAGTCGGCTGTTATTGACTAAACAAAGCCCCGTGCTGGCCGCGGTTTGAAAATGGGGTTGTTGACGAAAACAAAGGTCCATAACAGGAATACCTCAGGTCAGGGATTTTATAATGGTCAACCCAAGTAAAAAGAGCTCCGGGTCAACCCTTGATCTGTGGCCGGTAAAAACAGGGTAGTTCCATGTCATATCAGTAAAATAGACAGGCACGCGCAGGAGTAACTTCCCGAGAGCGCAGTATTCGTACACACAACGAGATGAAAAAATCAGTTCGAAAGCAGGACCGTTCCTAAATCAAACCGGAACAATCGGCAGCGCCCGCTTATGTGCGGTCTTGCTGTACGCCCCCTCGACAATCGCCGTCACCCGCTCACTCACCGGTTCGCCCATCAGGTACGCATCAATCTCTTCGTATGAGCAACCATAGGCCTGCTCATCCAGCTTGCCCGGCGCCAGCTCTTCAAGGTCTGCGGTGGGGTGTTTGTGCACCAGTTCTGCCGGGGCGCCGAGGGCGCTGGCGAGCAGGCGCACCTGGGTTTTGGTCAGGCCGGACAGTGGCGCCAGGTCGCAGGCGCCGTCGCCAAACTTGGTAAAGAACCCCATCAGCGCTTCGGCGCCATGGTCGGTGCCGACCACCAGGCCGTTGTGCAGGTTGGCCACGGCGTACTGCGCGATCATCCGAGTGCGGGCCTTGACGTTGCCTTTGATGAAGTCGACATGGCTGGCGCTGGCCTCATTGGCGACCAGGCTGGTCATCAGGCCGTCGACGCTGGCGGCGATATTGAGGGTCTCGACGTGGTCCGGGGTGATGAAGTCCAGGGAGGCCTGGGCATCGCTTTCATCCGCCTGGATGTTGTAAGGCAGGCGCATGGCGATAAAGCGTGCGGCGTAGTGTTCGCTACGCAGTTGCTCCACCGCCAATTGGCACAGACGGCCGGCAGTGAGGGAATCCACGCCACCGCTGATACCCAGCACCAAGGCCTTGCAGCCCGAGTGACGCAACGTGGTCTTGATGAAGTCGATGCGTCGCTGGATTTCCTTGGCCTCACCGCCCTGCACCAACTGCCGGTCGATATTCAGTTCCTGCGCGATACGGTCTTGCATGTCACACCTCCACAGTGCCGACGTTGAATACCTGGGCTGCATACTGCAAAAACGAGGCGTCTTCACAGACGTTCTTGATCGGGTCATCGGAAAACTTCACCACCGGTTCGCCGTGCACCCGCACCAGTTTCATCACGATACTCAGCGGCTCCACGCCCTCCACATCGCAGGCCAGGCTGGTGCCCATGCCGAAACCGAACTTGGCCTTGCCACGCACGTGGCGCAGGATCGGCAGGCATTTTTCGAAGTTCAGGCCATCGGAGAACATCAGGTCCTTGGTCATCGGATCGATGCCCAGCTGTTTGTAGCGGGCCAGCACCTTGTCGGCCCAGGCGATGGGATCACCGGAGTCCTGGCGCAGCCCGTCGTAGAGCTTGGCGAAGTACAGGTCGAAGTCCTTGAGGAAGAAGTCGGTGCTGATGCAGTCGGTCAGGGCGATACCGAGACGGCCACGGTATTCATGCACCCAGTTCTCCAGGGCGGCGTTCTGGCTTTCGCGCAGACGACCCAATTGCTGGTGCACCATCAGCCATTGGTGGGCCATGGTGCCGATCAGCGGCAAATCGAACTCGTAGGCCAGGTGCGCATTGCTGGTGCCGACGAACTGGCCGGGGAAGTCGCGACGCATGATATCCACCACTTCGCGCTGGGCCTTGAAGGACAGCCGCCGACGGGTCGAGAAGTCGGAGACGCGCAGGTCGGCCAGTTCATCGCGGCTGAGGTTTTTCTCCAGCCAGTCAAACTTCTGGTAGAGCTTGCGAGTGACGTCTTCCAGGGTCACCTGCGGGTATTTGTCGCGGTTGCGCAGTTCGCTGACCAACGCGAGCACCGGCTGCTCGAACATGATGCAGTGCAGCATCGGGCCGACCACGCGGATGTTCAGTTGGCCGTCAACTTCGCTGACGTGGATATAGCGCAGGTTGAAGCGAAACAGGCCGAGGAAACGCTCGTAGTCCGGGGTGAGGTACTCGCGAAAGCGTGGGTTGAACAGAAAACGCAGCTCGCCTTCACGCATCTGCAAACTGGCAAGTTTGTCCAACTCGGCGCGCAACTGCGGGATCAAGTGGCCGAGTCTTTCCTTGGAGCGGACGATGAAGTTGTATTCCACATCGACGTTGGGGTACTGGTGCAACACCGCCTGCATCATGGTGAAGGTGTAGTAGTCGGTGTCGAGCAGGCCCTGGATGACCGGGGCTTCGTAGTCGTAGGCACTTTCCATGGTCAGTCTCCTTAACGCGCGGCCATCGCGGCCAGTTCTTCGCGGGTGCGGCTGATGCTGGCACCGGCCTTGAGCAACTCATCGACGGCCTGCTCGCCGCCTTCCTCGCTGATCCCTCGGCACGCCGGCAGGTGCAGCACGACTTCGAGGCCGGCCTTGAGCAATTGCAGGGCGGTGGTCTTGACGCAGTAGTCCAGGGCCAGGCCGCCGACGATTACGCGAGTGACGCCTTGGGCCTTGAGGTACTCGATCACTCCGGTGGACAGCTTGTCGTGCAGGTCGTGGTAGCAGGCACCGTAGGGGTGCAGGTCGGGCTCGACGCCTTTCCAGATGAAGTAGTCGTAGTCATAAGGCGTGGGCAACTCGTCCAGCAAGGTGAAGCCTTCGGTGCCCGGTACGCAGTGACTGACCCACGTAAGGTCGGCGTGGACCAGGCCGGTGGGTTGCAGCATCTCGCTGGGCTGCGCGACCACCCAGGGTGCTTGCGGGGTATGGGCATCCTTGCTGCCGACGCGATGGCCGGCGAGGCTGGCCATGTAATTGAGTTCGGCGCCGATCAGGTCACCACCGGCCACAGGCAACTCGTCGGGGCACAGCGGCGTGAAGCTCTTCTGGGCGTCGACATCAAAGGATGCAATAGCAGTTTTCGAGAGGGTCATGGCGGTTCTCCTGTGGCCTGGCAACAAAAGTACACGTCATGTACTTTCATTGCAAGAAACATTTGCTTATCTATTCTCTATCGAGAACATGACATATCTTTTCGATCCGTTAGACTGAGCCCTCTTCGCCGTTCAGAAGGATGTTCACATGCCCCTTAGCGCCTACCTCCATACCGTCGACCTCTGCGTGCTGTTTTATTGCCGCGCGGCCGGTGAACTGAAACTGCTGCTGAACAAGCGCGACGCCGAGCCCTTCGCCGGGCATTGGGCGCTGCCGGGTGTGGTGGTGAATGGCGGTGTGCAGGACCTGAGCCTCAAGGATGCCGTGGAGCGGTTGCGCGCCAGTGACAAGGTCGGACTAAAACTGGCCTGGAGCGAGCAAGTGGGCACGGTGGGCGATGCGTTTCGCGACCCGCGCTGCTGGTCGTCGTCCACGTACTACCTGGCAATCCTGGCGGATGAGGTGGTCTTGGCTGACCATCAGGCGTGGTTTTCGTTGAGCGCAGTAGCTGACGGGAGCATCAAGCTGCCGTTCGACCACAACCTGATCGTGGCGGCGGTGCAGGAGCGGCTGGTATCCAAATCGCTGTACAGCAGTTTGCCACTGATGTTCCTGGGCGATGAATTCAGCGCGCCGCAAGCGACGACGATCTTTTCCCTGGTGCTGGAACGCCCGGTGCTGAAGACCAGTATTCGCCAGCGGTTATTGAAGCTGACCGAGGCGGGGTATCTGCGGGAGACGGGGCGCAAGAAGCAGGGTGAAGGGGGCAGGCCCCAGGCGACGCTAGAGAACCTCAAGCCTGGAGCGGTGTATTTTTTTGATCGCAGTTTTGCCGAGTGAACCCACTATAAACAGGCGAACACTTGTGGCGAGCAGGCTCGCCACAATGATCACATTCCAGATCCGCGGTTTTAATTCATCCAGTTGCCGCCATCGACGTTGTAGGTCTGGGCCACCACGTAGTCGGCATCCTTGGACGCCAGGAAGATCGCCATTCCGGTCAGGTCCTCTGCGGTGCCCATTCGCCCGAACGGCACCTCGTCCCCTACCCGCTTCTTCTTCTCGCCGGGCGCCAGGCCTTCATGCCTGGCAAACAGCGCATCCACCCCATCCCAATGCTCACCGTCCACCACACCCGGTGCGATGGCGTTGACGTTGATGCCCTGCTTGATCAGGTTCAACCCCGCCGACTGCGTAAGGCTGATCACCGCCGCCTTGGTCGCGCAGTACACCGCGACTAACGGCTCACCCCGCCGCCCGGCCTGGCTGGCCATGTTGATGATTTTGCCGCCATGGCCCTGGCTGATCATCTGCCGGGCGGCGGCCTGCAGGGTGAACAGCGTGCCGGCGACGTTGATCGCGAACAGCCGCTCGAAGCTGTCGCGGGTGATGTCGACGATGGGCGCCAAGTCGAACAGCGCCGCGTTGTTGACCAGAATATCCAACTTGCCTGCATGGGCCACCACGGCGGCAATTGCGCCATCAATGGAGGCCTGGTCGGTGACATCCATCGCTACCGCATAGGCCTGCGGGCCCAGTTCGGCGGCGGTTTGCCCGGCGCGTTGCAAGTTGATGTCGGCGATGGCAACCGTCGCGCCTTCATTGATATAGGCCTGGGCAAACGCGCGGCCAATCCCCCGCGCCGATCCAGTGATCAGCGCGCTTTTACCTTCCAGTCGTTTCATGGGTGGTGTCCGTCAAGGTTACTTGGGATAGCCGGCGCGTTTCATTTCGCGCTCGGTGGTGGACTGCGCCTGCACCAAGGCCTGGTCAACCGTCATCCCGCCGGTGAGCGCTGCTGAAAACAGCTTGCCGACCGAGGTGCCGATGGCCTGGAACTCGGGGATGGTCACGTACTGAATGCCCACGTACGGCACCGGTTTGGCTGAAGGATGGGCGGGATCGGCGTGTTTCATCATCTCCAGGGTCACCTGGGCAAACGGCGCGGCCTTGAGATATGCCTCGTTGTAGGTGGACTGGCGCGTGCCCGGCGGTACGTTGGTGATGCCCTCTTTGTCGGCGACCAGTTGGATGTAGTCCTTGGAGGTGGCCCAGGTGATAAAGGCCTTGGCGGCGTCCTTGTGCTTGGAGGTGGCCGGGATCGCCAGGGACCAGGCGTAGAGCCAGGACGACCCTTTGTCGGTCACTTCGGTAGGCGCTGCGGCGAAACCGACAGTGTCGGCGACCTTGCTCTGGCTGGCATCTGTGGTGAAAGAGCCGGCGACGCTGGCGTCGACCCAAATCGCGCACTTGCCGCTGTTGAACAGCGCCAGAGTTTCGTTGAAGCCGTTGCTGGACACACCGGGCGGGCCGTATTGCTTGAGGGTGTTGACGTAGAAGTTGGCGGCGGCCTTCCATTCGGGGCTGGTCAGCTCGGGCCTCCATTGTTCGTCGAACCAGCGTGCGCCAAAGGCGTTGGCCATGGTACTCAGCAACGCGATGTTCTCCCCCCAGCCAGCCTTGCCCCGCAGGCACATGCCGTACTGACCTTGGTCCTTGGCGGTGAGCTTGGCGGCGAACTCGCCGAGTTGGCTCCAGGTGGGGTGCGCAGGCATGCTCAGTCCGGCACGCTTGAACAGGTCGGTGCGGTAGTAGGTGACGGTGCTTTCGCCATAGAACGGCAAGGCGTAGAGGGTGTTATTCACCGACAGGCCCTGGCGTACAGAGGGGAAAATATCGTCGACATCGTAATCGGCCGGCAGTTCGCTCAGCGGTTCCAGCCAGCGTTTGGCGCCCCACAACGGGGTTTCGTAGGTGCCGATGGTCAGCACATCGAACTGCCCGCCCTGGGTGGCGATGTCGGTGGTGAGGCGTTGGCGCAGAACGTTTTCTTCGAGCACCACCCAAGTGAGTTTGATGTCCGGGTGCTGCTGTTCAAACACCTTGGACAGGCGCTGCATGCGGATCATGTCGCTATTGTTGACCGTGGCAATCGTCACGGTATCAGCGGCGTGGCCAGGCAGAGCCAAAGCCAGGCCGGACAGCAGGAACAGTGCTTTGGGAAGCGTTGACATGGCGGTTTCCACCTGTTGTTTTTGTAGTTGAGCACCGATTACAGCAGCTCGGCCAAGCCCCCACAAACGCTTGGCGAATGCCCGACTGATACTTTTTTAACCGCATACTCCAGGATCAAAAAAGTATCAGTGTCGGGCAAAGGCGGGGGTAGCACGCCCCTTGCAAACCCGCGTATTTTGGCGTGACCCAATGCACAAGAGGCAGCACCATGCCCGTCAGCCGCGCCACACTGTTCGAGCACCGCCCCGCCGAACTGGAAGTGATCCTGCCCGAGCCGGACCACTGCTTCCGCTGGTTCGAACACGACTATCCCTTTGACCTGGCGCGCTGGAACCACCACCCTGAATTTGAAATCCACCTGATCCGCCAAGGCAGCGGCAAGCTGGTGGCGGGCGACTATATCGGTGCCTTCAACGCCGGCCATGTCGCGTTGATCGGCCCTGACCTGCCCCACGACTGGATCGGCGAGCTGGCCCCCGGCGAACACCTGAGCGGGCGCGACGTGGTGCTGCAATTCGACGGCGCCGCCCTGCTCGCCCTGCGCAGCACCCTGCCGGAACTCGGTGACTTGCAACCGCTGTTCGAACAGGCCCGGCGCGGCCTGGAGTTCAGCGGCGACTGCGCCGTACAGGCGGCGCAGCTGATGGAGGCCATCGGCAGCGCTCATGGCCTGCAACGGCTGATCCTGTTCCTGCAACTGCTAGACACCCTGAAAAACGCGCTGCCCGCCCAGGTCAAGTCGCTGGCCAGCCCCTGCTATGCGCCCACCCTGGACGCCCGCAGTGCTGAACGCATCAACAAGGCATTCGATTACCTGATGCGCGAACTCACCGGCGACGTGCGCCTGTCGGTCATTGCCCAGCAACTGGAGATGAGCGAACCGGGATTCTCGCGGTTTTTCAAACGCAACACCGGCCACGGGTTTATCGACCTGATGCGCAAATTTCGCGTACAGCGCGCTTGCCGACTGTTGCTGCACACCGAGCGGTCGGTGGCAGATATCTGCTTTGAAGTGGGCTACGCCAACCTGTCCAATTTCAACCGACACTTTCGGATCGAGATGAACCAGACGCCGAGCGAATATCGCCGCGAAACCGCGCTGCACCTGTTCAATCCCATTGCAAAAATGACACCCAGTCATTTCTGATCAAAAGGTCGACTATTTTGTCTTTTTCCTAGGGCATTCAAGCCATTGAGCAAAGTTGGTACAGCCTGTGCAAACGTTTGCGGTACGAACTTGTCCGCCAAGTTCACCATGACCTGAGGAATCGGGTTCCAACCGCGTACGAATAGGGATTTTCAATGCACCTAACCTCAAGGCCGCGTGCCTGCTTTGGTGTTTCCTTGCTACTGGCCGCCGTTACGGGAGTACTCAGCGCACCCATTTTGGCGCAGGAAACACCCGCCGATGACTCAGCACAGGGCGAAACCCTCAGCCCTGAAGCCACCCAATCGAACAAAGGCCCGTATCTGTCGGAGTGGTTTAACCAGGACCTGACGCTGATCGGCAGCAAAGACATCAGCTTCGGCCCCAAGCCGTCCGATGACATTTACCTGGAATACGAATACTTCGGTCGCAAGGGCCCTTTCGAGCTGTATGGCTACATCGACGTGCCAAAGATCCTCGGCATCGGTAACAGCAATGACAAAGGCGTCTGGGACCACGGCTCGCCAGTGTTCATGGAGCATGAACCGCGTATTTCCATCGACTACCTGGCCGGTCGCAGCCTGGCCATCGGCCCGTTCAAGGAATGGTACGTGGCGTTTGACTGGATCTACGACCACGGCAGCAACAAGGAAAACCGCGCTAACACCCTGTACAGCGGCCTGGGCACCGACATCGACACCCATTCGCGGGTCAACCTGTCGGCCAACTTCTATGGGCGCTACCAGTGGGAAAACTACGGTGCGAGCAATGAATACTCATGGGACGGCTACCGCGCCCAGATGAAGTACATCGTGCCCATCGGCAAGTTCGACAACGGCGCTTCGCTGACTTACATCGGCTTCACCAACTACGATTTCGGCTCCGACCTGCACAAGGACAACCCGGCGCGCACCGCCAATTCCCTCGTGGCAACCAACGTGCTGCTGTACTCGTTCACCCACCTGCGCTTCACCCTGGTGGGCCGCTACTTCCATAACGGCGGCAACTGGGAGGATGGCAGCGAATTGAATTTCGGCGAAGGCAACTTCCGCGCCCGCTCTGACGGCTGGGGCTACTACGCCGGTGTCGGTTACCAATTCTGATCAAGGAGCATGAGATGAACACGTTTACACGTCTATCGATGGCCGTCGGCCTGGCCCTGATGCCGCACCTGGTGCTGGCAGAAACCCCGGCACCGATCAAACCCAAAGTGATGCTGATCACCATGTTCGCCCCCGAGGCGCAAACCTGGATCGACCGCCTCCAACTCAAGCAGGAAGTGCGCGTGCCGGGCCTGTCCGCTGAATACCCGGTGATCCGCTGCAACACCCAGGACGTGTGCCTGCTGGTCACCGGCATGGGCCAGACCAACGCTGCCGCCTCCACCCTTGCCCTGGCGCTGTCGCCCAAGTTCGACCTGCGCCAGAGTTACTTCCTGATCGCCGGGATCGCCGGCATCAGCCCCAAGCACGGCACCATCGGCACTGCCGCCTGGGCGCATTACCTGGTGGAGTTTGGAACGCAGTGGGAGCTGGACTCGCGGGATGCGCCCAAGGATTGGCCAACCGGTTATCTGGGCATCAACACCAAAGGCCCCAACGAAAAACCGCCGCTGGACTACAAGACCGAAGTGTTTGAGCTCAACCCAAAGCTGCAGGCCAAGGCGTTTGCCTTGTCGCAAAAAGTCGAGCTGACGGAAAGCAAAGAATCGGCCGCCTGGCGCAAGCATTATCCTGCCGCCCCGGCCAACCAGCCGCCGCAAGTCACCCGCTGCGACACGCTGGCGGGCAACACCTGGTTCTCCGGCACGCGCCTGAGCGAACGTGCCGAGGTCTGGACCAAGCTGCTCACGGACAACAAAGGCGAATACTGCACCACCCAGCAGGAAGACAACTCCACCTACGAGGCCCTGCTGCGGGCCAGTCGTGAAGGGTTGGTGGATATTCAGCGCTTGGCCGTGGTGCGGGCAGGTTCCGATTTCGACCGGCCTTACCCTGGCTACAGCGAGGTGGATAACCTGCTCAAGTATGCCGACCAGGGCGGGTTCGCGCCGGCGTTGGAAAACCTGTACCGCACGGGCAATCCGTTGGTACAGGCAATCCTCAACAACTGGTCGGCCTGGGAAAAAGCTGTTCCCGACGTATGATCAGTGCAATCAAGGCAGCAGGATGATCTTGTCCGGGCTGCCTTGATTCACGCCTTGGGGGTTAACGTCAATCCAGGATGACCCGCCATGGTAATGACCACCGCTCGGCAATCCGAGTGAATTTTTAGCGCTGGGGGCGATCACTTGCTTACACCTCCAGGGTTGATGGACCGATGAATAACGCGAAACTGTTTGTGATCGACTACACCCTCCATGGCGAAGCCAAGTCATTCATTATCCGCCTGGAAAAACTCGATGCCGCCGAAGCCTGGCATTGGGCCAGCTGTGATGCCGGCGTGGGTCGTATTGGCCGTTTCGCCCGCGAACAGGTCAAGAAAACCAGCCAGGCCCAGGCCGAGAAATTTGGCATTACCCATGTGCAATGGCGCCGCTCGGACGCGCGCGCCCAGGCTTGAACAAGGAGAAATACCCATGAATTTACGCACTCAAGTCAATGGCAAGGCTCGAATTGATTACACCCAGGACACCCTGTTTGGGCCACTGGCCAGGCATGCTGAGTGCCAGGTGAGCGTGCAGCACAAACCGGACAGGCTGGTGCTGAAGGTTTTCCAGCCGCTTCCGGATGATCTGCATGCTGCGAAAACGGTGGTGTTTGCGTTGGAGGGGCGGCGAACCAGCGGGGTAGTCAGAGGTCGGCAGCGCCTGTCGGACCATAGCCTCAGGCTGGAACTGGAAACCCAATAGCCGCTTCCAGACAGATCAAATGCGGGAGCGGTTTAACCGCTCCCAGCGCGTTCAGCCGTGGGCCGACTTGGCGCACTCGCAACCAGTCGCAGCAGCACACGGCTCACCATGGGCATGATGCTCCGCGCAGCCCTGGCAGCAATAGCCTTTACCGTCTTTCATCACAGCATCGACACCCAGTACACACTTGCAGTGTGGGCAGGCACAGGTTTGATCTGGCATGGTCAGACTCCTTCTTCATGGTCGTCTCGGTACGGCGAGCGCCGGCACCTTTAGCAATGACTGCCGGCTCACGCAGATCGTTCAAACCATCAGTCAGTGCGCGTATTACTGCGATACATGAATACCAGCGCCAGCGCGAGACACACCATCGCCAGCAAGCGACCGCCCGACAATTCGATGGCCGGGTTGCCCAGCCAGCCAAAGTTGTCGATCAGCATGCCCATGCCCAACTGCCCTGTGATCACCGCCACGGTCGCCACCGCCGTGCCGACCACCGGCACCGCACCGACCATCACCATCATGTACACCACACCGAACAGCGCGCCGGTCAGTTGCCATTTAGGCACATCCAGCAGGCTCACGGCCTGTGCCGGTTCAAAGAAGAAAATCAACAGCGCGGTGGTGAGCGCGCCTACCGCGAAGGTCAGCAAACTGCTGCGCAATACACCGACGGTCTGGCCCAGACGGCCATTGATCGCCGCCTGCACACTCAATACCGCACCGGCCGCGATGACCACTACCAACAACAGAATCAGATTCATCGTCTTAACCTCGTGCAATCAGAACAAGTGCCACCACAATCAGCACCAATGCGATCCAGCGCTCACCATTGACCCGCTTGCGCGCTGTGCCAAACCAGCCGAAGTGGTCGATCAACACGCTTTTGCCCACCTGACCGGACAGTATCGCGATCATGGTCATCGCAATGCCGATGTGCGGCGTGGCCAGGGTCAGCACCACCACGTACATCGGCCCCAGGAAGCCACCGATCAACTGCCAGCGCGGCAAGTCAGTGAGCGCCGGGCCTTTTTGTGGGCCGCTGAACAGCAGCAGCAGGAACAGAATCGCCGAACCCACGCCAAAGATGCTCAAGGTCGCCCACAGATGCCCCACCTGCACACCCAACGGGCCGAGCAAACCGGCCTCCACCGACAAGCCCATACCGGCAAGGATCACCAGCGGCAACAACAGCAACCGCAGAAGGTTTTTTTTTGGCGTGGCGTTCGCCGCACCCTCGGTAGAACTGGCCTGCATACATCACCTGCGCATCAACAAATGGATTAATGGCGCGCATTATCCAGTGGCCGTCCTGTGCGATAAATGGGAGCATACCAACAACACCTTTGCGCAAAACGCACAGCCTGGAGCCAAGATGCAGGGTTTGAATGAATTGAGTTTCAAGGCGCTCCGCCTGTTCGTCGCGGTACTGGACCACGGCAGCTTCTCTGAAGTGGCGCGCCGCGAAGGCCTGGCGCCCTCCTCGATCTCCCGCCAGATCCAGCTGATGGAACAGGCCCTGGGGCAACAGTTGCTGTATCGGCACACCCGTGCTGTCAGCCCCACCGAGGCTGGGCGTCTGCTCGGGCGGCACGCGCGCCTGATGCTCGAACAGCTGGAGTCCGCCGGCCAGGCCCTGCAGGAACAGGAAAGTGAGCCCAGCGGCCTGGTGCGGATCAATGCACCGATGGTATTCGGCCAGCGTCACCTCTCCCCCTGGCTGGGTGAGTTGTGCCGCCGCTACCCCAAGCTGCAACTGGACATCCAGCAAACCGACACCTACGTCGACCCGCTGCAAGATGGCACCGACCTGCTGTTTCGCATCGGCGTGCTCAACGACTCCGGCATGCAGGCCCGCATCTTCGCGCCCCAGCGCTTTCGCATCGCGGCCAGCCCGGCTTACCTGGCAAAGCACGGCACGCCCGTGCACCCCGACGAACTGATCAACCACCAATGCCTGGCCTACAAGGGCGTCACCGGCCAACAACGCTGGTTCTTCCGTCGTGACCAGGGTGACTGGACGCCCTACAGCGTCAAAGGCCCGATCACCGGCAACCACGCCGATACCCTCACCCACGCTGCCGAGCAAGGCTTGGGGCTGGTGGTGTTTCCGTCCTGGCTGATCGGCGAAAGCCTGCGCGCTGGCACCTTGCAGGCAGTGCTGACGGAATACGAGGTAGCGACCACGCTGGAGCCGCAGCAGATTGCGGCGTTGTGGCCGGGGAGTCGGCGCTTGTCGCTGAAGGTGAGGACGGTGATTGATTACTTTGTGGAGTGCTTCGGCGCCGTGCCTTATTGGGATCGTTGAGGATTTTTCCTATTTAACGAGGTGGGGTGTTTCTGATTTTACGGGCGATTATTTTATTCTGCTGTGGGCACTGGCGGATGACCCCAGGCTATCCAGCAAAGCCCGGAAACTGATTGAGAATGCAGCAGAGATTTACGTCAGCGCCCTCGCCCAGTACACGCCCCTGGCGATTCAGGTGTAAGCCACCAAAGCCGCTCGTACGGTCAACTCAAAACACCCACTGCCCAATCAACCATGCATTCGCACCACTGATCACCGCAAACAGAAACCACACCAACACCCGTGTCGGCAGGCTGTTCACAAACGGCCCCATCAGTTGCTTGTCGCCGGTCATGCGAATCAGCGGATACAGCGCAAACGGCAATTGCAGGCTCAGCACCACCTGGCTCAGGATCAGCAATTTGCCGATGGCATCGTCGCCCATCAGCCAGACCCCGAGGAACGCCGGGATCAGCGCCAGCCCACGGGTAATCAGCCGCCGCTGCCAGCAGGGAATGCGCAGGTTCAGGTAGCCTTCCATGATCACTTGCCCGGCGATGGTGCCGGTAAAGGTCGAGCTTTGCCCGGACGCGAGCAAGGCAACCCCGAACAGGATACTGGCGAACGCGCCACCTACCAGCGGGTCCAGCAGGTGGTAGGCATCCTGGATTTCCACCACATCGGTATGGCCGGTCTTGTGGAACGCGGCGGCGGCGAGTACCAGGATCGCAGCATTGACCAGCAAGGCCAGGGCCAGGGAGCCGATGGTGTCGATGCGCGCCAGCTTGACCGCGTCCTGTTTGCTGGCCAGGTCTTTGCCGATCAACCGGGTCTGCACGATTGAGCTGTGCAGGTAGAGGTTATGGGGCATCACCGTGGCGCCCAGGATGCCGATGGCCAGGTACAGCGGCGCGGCATCGCTGATGGCCGACAACGACGGTGTGAAGCCGCTGAATACGTCCGGCCAATACGGTTTGATCAGTACCAGTTCGATAAAGAAACACACGCCGATGGTCGCCACCAGCGCCAGCATGATCGCTTCGAGACGGCGGAAGCCCCGGTTTTGCAGGGCCAGGATCAGGAGCGTATCAAAGGCCGTGATCACAATGCCGGTGGTCAGGGAAACGCCCAGCAACAGGTGGAACGCCAGGGCACAGCCGAGCACTTCGGCCAGGTCGGTGGCGATGATGGAGATTTCCGCCAGCGCCCATTGGGTGCGGGCGGAACGTTTGCTGTAGCGCTCACGGCACAGTTGCGCCAGGTCTTTGCCAGTGGCGATGCCCAGTCGCGAGCACAGGCACTGCACCGCCATTCCCGCCAGGCTGGCCAGCAACACCACAAACAACAGGCTGTAGCCATAGCGCGAACCGGCCTCGATGGCCGTTGCCCAGTTGCCGGGATCCATGTAGCCGATGGAGATCAGCAGGCCGGGGCCGGCAAACATGAGGGCGCGTTTGAAAAACGAAGCCTTGGGGTCAACGGCGACGGAGCCGGCCACTTCTGGCGGGCAGAACGGGGCGGTAGCAATTTTCGGCAGGCTGAATTTCACGCGGTATCCCAGGCAAACACACTCGACAGCGCGCAGCTTATCAGTCGGACGCGACCGTGCGCATCACCGTGTCCCGCGGCAGGTCAAACGCCTCCACCACCTGCACCACCAGGTCCATCTCCTGGTTCAGCGCCTCTCGTTCCATGCGCTGGCGAATCACACCGATCACCAGCACCGCCAGGGTGGTGATCGAATACGCTGGCCCGGAAAACGCCCGCACCCCACTCACCAGCAGCATCGCTGCCGCCAGTGCCTGCCCCACTACCGGAATCGCCGTGGCCGCACCACGACGCAAGATAAACCCGGTCAGGCCCGCCAGCGCTGTACCGCTCAAGGCCGTGGTGGCCGAGCGCCCCACATCGAAACGCTTGAACAGCCCCTGTTCTTTCTGCGCGGCTGCCTTGAGCTCGGCGTCGAACACCTGCCGGTCGGCGTTACTGAGCTTGTCCTTGTACTGCTCGATCAACTTTTGCGCGACCTGGGTTTCGATGTCTGCCAGCACCACGGATTCGAGCGGCTCGTCAAACTTGATCCCGAGGCGTTGCGCCACATCTTCGGCGATCTGGCGATAACTCACGCCATGCCCACGGGCCAGGTTCATAAAGCTATCGCCGCCCATGCACTGCAACTCGATAGCCAGCTTGAGCGGCTCGCGCACCGAAGCATCAATCGATGCACTGCGCTTTTGCGCCATCAATTCGGCGAGGAACTTCAACTCCTCCGGTCGCGCCTGCAGCAGCACCGGGAACAGCTCCGCATCTTCCTCGGCAAAGCGCGCCTCGCTGCTGCGCTGGTCGGAGCGGATCATGCCGCGCCGTTCGTGCAACAGATCGGTGTACTGCACCACCGTCTGCAACTGCGGCCAATAAGCGGCGTGGTCGAATGTTGCGAGGTGCACATTGGTGACCTTGGCCTTGAGCGCCGGCGTGACCGCAATCGCGTAACGACCAATGCAGCGCTCCGTATCCGGCTTCATGGCCAGCGCCCAGTCCTTGCTGGAGTGGCAGTTGATCAGGCGTCCCTTGAGCGGCGCCGACACCTCACCCCACGGGCTCGACGTGCAGATCGCGCCGCCCATCAACAGCAGATTGTCCAACGGCAGTTCCCGCGCGGTTTCAGGGCTGGCCAGCAGGCTCTTGACCAAAATCCGCGCGCCCAGGGAATGGCCGATCAGGTTGATACGCCGTACGTCCAGCGACTCAGCGTGCAGGTAGGCCGCCAGCTCCGGCAGCAAACTCTTGGCCACTTCGTCTACCCGCGCCTCGACACTTTTGTAGTGATCGAGGAAATAGGCAATCGCCTTGCCGACGCCAACAGTCGCCGCACCGACGCTGCCGCCGCCGAGCACCGCGCCGATCACGTCCTTGACGGGCGCGAACAGGTTTTCCAGGAAGTGCCCCGCCGGCCAGAACAGCATCAGGTTGGTAGAGCCTTCGATACCCGCCAGCTGCGCCTTGAAATTGCCCAGTTGTTGCCGATTGAAGAACGCCGAATACCCGTGAACATAGAGATTGAGCACACCCCCCTGAGGCTCGCCGCACATTACGAACGTGGGCTTGCGGGTGCGGTGCATTTCATCCCACTGGTGTTGCATGGGGCGGTGACTCCTGGTGACAAGGGTGGGCGATAGTAACAAAGCGAGGGCCGCAGGGAGGTGAATCCTGACCGACGTGGCAACAGCAAAGGCCTGAGCAAGGGCGACACATCAAATACCTGACAGCGCGCCTGATGCTTGCCGGGTGTCTTGCCATGATACCGACAGAAAAATAATCGCGAATGAAAAAGCCCGGCACTCGGCCGGGCTAATGCAACAGGTTCAATGTGCAAAATTGTCGATTTTTACCTGTCCATCAGGAAACGTCGCAATAATCTCCAGCTCTCCGCCCATTGCGCGGATGTAATCACGCAAGGTGCTGATGTACATGTCTGTGCGCCGCTCCATCTTGGAAACGGCGGCCTGGTTGATATTCAGCGCTTTGGCCAGGCTCTCCTGGCTCAGTTGCTGAGCCTTGCGCAGCTCGTGCAGCGGCATTTGCTTCAAGTGTTGCTCAAACAACTGCTTGGCTTCGGCACGGGACTCCGGCGTCATGCGTGCTTGAAGTTCAGCGAATTTTTTAGCCATGGTTGACGGCCCTCTTGACTCAACATGTTCAAATGTACGTCGTACAACTTTTCTGCCAGCGGAACGTGCTTCTCATACCATCGGTGGTGCCCGGTCTTATCCCCACCGATGAGCAATATCGCGCACCGCCGTGGATCAAAGGCGTACAACACTCGGTAAGGTCGCCCGGCATGCTGAATCCGTAGCTCCCGCAGATGTCCGTGCCGCGAGCCTTTGATATCGCTGGTGTGGGGATAGCGCAAGCCCGGCCCGAAAAGCCCCAGCAGATCAACACTGGCAGATACCGACACTTGCTCATTAGTAAGCAGGCCATCCCACCAGCCTCCGAATTCATCCGTGTATTCAATGTCCCAGTCCATGCAAATATGCCACCCAAGGAATATAAACTCAAGAACGTAAAACTAGGTTTGAAGCTGCCAGGCTTCCACTCGCAATCCACGACAAATTGTTTGTATATCCTTCGAAGACGCCAGCAGGCAGCTCATTGCCCGGTAAGGAGCCGCGAGACACCAACGTCATTCACCGCAAAAACACAATTTTCAAAATGTAAAAAGCGCTCTAATACCCGCCTGTTGAATGGTTTTGAATATCCTGGAGTTCGCAATGCCCCATGAAGGCAACCTGTTACAAGCAGCCGTGGTGTTCCTGCTCGCGGCGGTGCTGACCGTGCCCCTGGCCAAGCGCCTGCAGTTGGGCGCGGTGTTGGGCTATCTGTTTGCCGGTGTGATCATCGGCCCGTCGGTGCTGGGCCTGATAGGCAACCCGCAGAGCGTGGCGCAGTTTTCGGAGTTGGGGGTGGTGTTGCTGTTGTTCATCATCGGCCTGGAACTGTCGCCCAAGCGCTTATGGGTGATGCGCAAATCGGTATTTGGCGTTGGCCTGGCCCAGGTGCTGCTGACCGGAATGGTGATGGGCGCGGTGGCGCTCTGGGTATTTGGGCAGGCCTGGAACAGCGCCATCGTGCTGGGCCTGGGCCTGGCGCTGTCGTCCACCGCGTTTGGCCTGCAAAGCCTGGCCGAGCGTAAGGAGCTGAACCAGCCCCACGGGCGCCTGGCGTTTGCCATCCTGCTGTTCCAGGACATCGCGGCCATCCCGCTGATTGCCATGGTGCCGTTGCTGGCCGGCAGTGATCACCCGACCACCGAAGCCCAGGGCCTGCAGCACGTTTTGCAGATCCTCGGCAGCATCGCCGTGGTGATCATCGGCGGGCGCTACCTGCTGCGGCCGGTATTTCGCATCGTTGCCAAGACCGGCCTGCGCGAAGTGTCCACCGCCACCGCGTTGCTGGTGGTGATCGGTACGGCCTGGCTGATGGAGCTGGTGGGCGTGTCCATGGCTCTCGGCGCCTTCCTCGCCGGTCTGCTGCTGGCGGACTCCGAATACCGCCACGAACTGGAATCCCAGATCGAGCCGTTCAAGGGCCTGCTGCTGGGGCTGTTCTTTATCAGCGTGGGCATGGGCGCCAACCTCAGCCTGTTGGTCAGTTCGCCCCTGGTGGTGATTGGCCTGACCCTGCTGCTGATCGGCCTCAAGCTGCCGCTGCTCTACGCCGTGGCCCGGCTGGTGGGCGACCTCAATCGCGAAAGCGCCCTGCGCCTGGGCGTAGTACTGGCCGCCGGCGGTGAATTCGCCTTCGTGGTGTTCAAGATCGGCCGCGACCAGGGCCTGTTCGAACCTCACCTGTACGACATCCTGGTGCTGACCATCACCCTGTCCATGGCGGTAACTCCGCTGTTGTTGCTGGTGTGCCCGAAGCTGTTCAAGCCCAAGGTCAAGCCGGTGGAAGTGCCCGAGGAATACCGCGCCATCGAAAGCGATGCGCCGCGCGTAGTGATCGCCGGCATGGGCCGTATGGGCCAGATCGTGGCGCGGATCCTGCGCGCCCAGAACATCTCGTTCATCGCCCTCGACACCTCGGTGGAAACCATCGAACTGACCCGCAGCTTCGGCGGCATGCCGGTGTTCTATGGCGACCCGCAACGCCCCGAGATCCTGCACGCGGCCAAGGTCGACCAGGCGGAGTTCTTTGTGATCGCCATGGATGACCCGGAGATCAACATCAAAACCGCCGAGCTGGTGCGCAGCCTCTACCCGCACATGAAAATCATCGCCCGCGCACGTAACCGCCAGCACGTACATCGCCTGGTGGACCTGGACGCCTCGCCGGTTCGCGAAACCTTCTATTCCAGCCTGGAAATGAGCCGCCGCACCCTGGTCGGCCTGGGCCTGAGCCAGGCCCAGGCCGATGCGCGCATCACCCGGTTCAAGAACCACGACCTGCAAGTCCTCGCCGCCCAGCACGCGGTATACGACGACGCCGCCAAAGTGATGCAAACCGCCCAGGAAGCCCGTACAGAGTTGGCGCGGCTGTTTGAGATGGACAGACTTGAGGAAGAGTCCGACAAGGCGTGAAGATGGGGATGAACGATATTGAGAATTTTCTGACAGAATGTTCCGCAATTTCGTTCATCCCTGGAGCGTTTCATGGCCACTTTCATCAAGACCGCCGCCCTGCTGGCCCTTGCGCTTACCGCCGGCAGCGTATTCGCCGCTGCCAAGCCGACCACGCAGACCATCTCCACCCTGGGCGGCAAGTTCACCTTCAGCCTGCCCAAGGCCTACACCGCCGACACCCTGCCGGCGGGCAAGGCCGAGGATGGCACTGCCGACACCCAGGGCACGATGTACGCCAACCAGACCACGAAAAGCGTGGTGATCGTCGCCGAAACCGTGCGTAACGACGGCGTCACCATCAAAGACAACGACCCACAGTTCCTCGACGGCGCAGTGGCCGGTTTCGTCAAGGACCAGAGCACCGCCCTCCCCGACTTCAAAAAGCAAAGTGAGAAGAAACTGACCTTCAAGGGCATCGGCCTGCGCCAGGTGGACAGCACCGCCACCCAGGGCGGCGGCAAGACCTTGAACTCCACGTTCCTGGGCGGTTCGGGCAATCACCTGCTGGTGATCCAGGCGATCTCACGGGCGGATGATGCAAAAGGACATGCTGAACTGGTCAAGCAGATCACTGGCGGCAAGTAACCCATAGTCCTGATAACACCAATCCAGGTGGGAGGGGGCTTGCCCCCAATAGCCTATGTACACCGACAAACCGCCATCGGAGGCAAGCCTCCTCCCACATTTGAACTGAGTACACCCAACGAGGCTTGGTCATCTGCCGGACCGTCAGGGTATCAAGCCGCCTCCCACCTTTATTCAGCGAGCTCACTTCAAATTCGTTTCCAGCCAGGCCTTCAAGTCCTGCACTTCCGCCTCGCTGACCGTGTGGTTCATCCCCGCATAACCATGAAACTCCGGCTTCAACCCCAGCCCCACCAATACCTCGTTCGCCCGCGTCGCCGACGCATAGGGCAGTGCCTGGTCCAGGGTACCGTGGCCAATAAAAATCGCCAGCCCGCCCAATCGCTCATCCGGCTTCAGTTCTGCCTTGAGCACGGGCAGCAGGCTACCGCTCAACGCCGCAATACCGCGCACCAACGTGGGATCACGTAACGCCACCTCGTAGGACATGATCGCGCCCTGGCTGAAACCCACCAGGAACACCCGATCAGGTCGGGTGTGGTACTTGGCGGTGGCCTTGGCCACAAAGTCTTTGATCAGCGCAGCGCTGCTCTGCAAATCGGCCGTCACACCATCGTAATCACCGTTACCCGGTGTCTTGGTAAACCAGCGAAAGCCGCTGGGCTGCACCGGCATCGGCGCCCGCACCGACAGGTAGGTCCAGGTGGACGGCAACGCGTCCTTGATGCCAAACAGGTCTTGCTCGTCACTGCCAAACCCGTGCAAAAAGATCACCAGGGGCTGGTTGCGTGCATCGCCCTGGGTCTGCTCCAGGTACGACAGCGGCAAATCGGTGTGCAGTTCCGCATCGGCCTGAGCGACACTGGCCACCAGGGCAAGCACGAGGGCGAACAGTTTAAGCATGGGACGTTACCTCAAGGTTTGCGCAGTAAATACGTGTCCATGATCCAGCCATTGGCCAGGCGCGCGGCCTTGCGCACCCGTTCGATCTCTTCAGCCACGTCGCTGACTTTGCCGCTGATCAGGATTTCATCGGGCGTGCCCAGGTAGGCGCCCCAGTAAATATCCAGATCCTGATCTGCCACCGTGCGGTAGGAATCTTCGGCATCCAGCATGACCACCAAGGTGTCGGCATCGCTGGCCTGCCCCGCCGCCAACCGGCGTCCCGTGGTGATTTCAACGGACTTGCCGATGCGGTTCAACGCCACCTTATGCTGGGCCGCCAGGGCCTGCACGCTGGTGATGCCGGGGATCACTTCGAATTCGAACGCGCAACGGCCGCTGGCCAGAATCGCCTGCAGGATACGAATGGTGCTGTCGTACAACGCCGGGTCGCCCCAGGCCAGGAACGCGCCGACTTCGCCGTCAGCCATTTCCTCATTGATCATGCGCTCGAAGGTGGCCTGCTTGTCACGGTTGAGGTCCTGCACCGCTTTGGTGTAGTCGATTTCACCGCGTACACGCTCGGGGCAATCGGCCTCGACAAACCGGTAGCCGGGCTCGGTGATATAGGTCTCGCAGATTTCGCGGCGCAGGTCGATCAGCTTGTCTTTGCTCTGGCCCTTGTCCATCAGGAAAAACACGTCGGTGCGGTTCAGCGCCTTCACGGCCTGCATCGTGATGTAGTCAGGGTTGCCGGCGCCAATGCCGATGATCAGGATGCGTTTCATGGGTTGCTCTCATTGCGGGGCGTGGATTTTGCCATGATCCCGCGCCTGGGCGTGAGTTTCCAGGCGCAGGCGCCACACCGTGTTGAAGCGCAGCTCGGTGGCCGACAGCGGTTCGACGTCGATCTGGTAGAACATCGACACCGGACATTGCATGACCTGCAACAGCGCGGCGCGGATCACAAACGGGTGAGTGACGGCCACGACATGACCCGGCTGGCTTTCGAGGGATTGCATCCACCGTGCCACCCGCGTGCAGAGCTGGTCTACCGATTCACCGCCGTGGGGCGCGCAGGTGCTGTCGGTGAGCCATGCACCCAGTTCATCGGGCTTCACTTGCGCGATGTCCAGGCCTTTCCAACGACCCAAATCAGCATCACGCAGGGCCGCTTCGACCACCGGATCAGCGCCGAACAACCCCGCCGTCTGCACGGCTCGGGCTTCGGGCCCGCACAGCAGGCGTGGGCTTTTCCTGTAAAGACTGGCCAGGGACAACGCCGCGCCTTGCCAGTCCATGGTCACCGGCTCGTCATCGGCAAAACGCGCGTGTTTTTGATACGCAGTGGCCGCATGGCAGATAAGGGTTAAACGGGTGGCCTGCACGCAGATCGCTCCAACGAGGTAAGGCCAGCAAGCCTGGCCCAGTTGTCGCTGCGGCGCAACGCTAATCAAACCACTCCCGCCGCCCCTCGAACGTGCTGACGATCAACGCCACAATCATCTGCACCGCCTCGGGGTGGCTCACCTGGGCATTCACCGCCAGCCACACCTGGCGCTGCATGCTTTCGGCCAACAAACCCGGTAACGCCACCAGCCCGCGGTCGAAGCTGCTCATGTAGTGCGGCAGCAAACCGATACACGCACCGCAGCGGATCATCTCCAGCATCAATGAATAGGCATGCACCTGCACCACGGCGGCCAGGCGCTGCTCCACCACCTGGTTCCATGGCTGCAAGACGTCGACCTGGGCGTCGGGTTGCCATTGCACCAGCATGTAGTCAGCCAGGTCTTCCACGCTGTCCGGGCGCGTGGTCAGCCGCGAGTAGCGCTTGGCGATGTGCGGCAAATAGTGCAAGCGCGCCAGGGCCCTTGGCGGTTCGGTGACAAAGCCCGGGCCGGGCACCGGGCTGTCGCTGTCCGCCAGCCACACCACCACATCCACGTCCACCGCTTGCAGGGACAATTGGCTGTCGATGGAGATGATTTCCAGGCGCACGCTGGCGTTGCGGCGCAGCAAGGCGATCAGATCGCGGCCGAGGATGTCATGCAGGATCGGCTCGGCCACCGCCACGCGGATCAGCGGCTGTTCCACCACCGGCAGGCGCCGCTCATGGGCCAGGGCGATCAGTTGCGCTTGTAATTGCTGGCCGTCGCGACTCAGCACCAGGCCGTTGCCCTGATAGCTGAACAACGAATGGCACAGGTGTGCTTCCAGCTGCGCCAGGCGCTTGCGCAGCAGCGTCGCCTTGATATTCAGGCTGCGCGCGGCCTGCATGAAGCAGCCGCAGCGCGCACTTACCAGAAAGTAGCGCGCCACCTGCGGGTCGATTTCATGGGCCAGGGCCAGCCAATGGCTACGCGGCTCGGCCACTGCGCGATAGGCGGCAGGGCCCTGAAGGTTGGACGGTTCCAGTAATGCCATAGGAGACTCCCTGTCTTGTTGGTCTATGCATCCAATGCGGGTTGACGCGCGTTACTCCAACACTTTGTTCAGCTCGGTACCGTCGATGCTCAAGGTCGCGGTGTTGAGCATGCCCTCCAGGTAGGCCTTGGCGATCTGCTCCTGACGCTGGGCACGCAAGGCCTGGGTCAAGCGTTCACGCAATTCATCAAGGGTTGCCGTACGCGCCGGTTGTTGGCCGATCAACTTGAGCACATGGAACCCCGCCGGGCTCTGCACCACGTCCGAGACCGCACCGACCTTGAGTCGCAACACCGCCTCGCGCACTTGCGGCACCAGTTGCTGCAACGGCTGCATCCCCGAATCACCACCGCGCGCGGCGCTGTCCGCGTCCTGGGAAAACTGCGTGGCCAAGGCTGCGAAATCTCCCGGTGCGGCCTGGGCCTTGCGGCTCAACTCCTGGGCCTGACGGCGCACGGCGTCGAGGGCTTGCGGCTCATTTACCGCGAGGAAAATCTGGCTCACCCGGTACAACGGCGGCGTCACCCATTGCGCCTTGCCGCTGTCGTAGGCCTGTTGCAACTCGGCAGCGCTGGGGTAATCGGCCGGGACTTGGCTGACCGACAGCATGTAGTCGCGAAACACGATTTGCTCGGTGGCGGCGCGGGTCTGTTGCTCCACCTCCGGGCGCTGGCGCCAGCCCTGGGCGTCGGCCTGTTCGAGCACGGCTTTTTGCGCCAGGCGCGAGCGAATCCAGGTTTCCAGGGCGCCGCGATTGCCGCGCAATTGCTCACGGGATTCGGCCGGCAGGCTGGCGAGCACGTTTTTCAGTTCCGCCAGGTCGATCTGCTGGTTACCCAGGCGCGCCACCGCCGGCCCGGTTGACGCCGGGTTGATCACCGGCGCCGGTTGTTGCGCCGCCACCGGGTCGCTACCGGGTCGCAGGCTCAACGCCACAGCCACCACCAGCACGGCCAGCGCACCCGCGCCGACCATCAGTGTCGGCTTTTTCACAGGACAGGCGCCTCTTCCCCAACCGCTGCGGCCTGCAACTGCGCCGCGTGCTGGCTGTACTCACGCAGATAAACAATGAATTCCTGCAACAGACGGTCCCACAGTTCCAACTGACTGCGCAGGTGCGTGGCGCCGACGCCGGCCACCACCACGTCCATCTCCATCAACAGGAATTCACCCTGCACCGACAACCGTGCAAAGCGGCGCGAGGCGTTCCACACCTGGGCCAGGCCTTCAGGCAACTCGCCCTGGACCCGCAACGCGCAGCTGTACGTGAAGTCCACATAGCTGCCCTGTTCGGCCGTCGGGTTGCCGAAGCGCACGGCAAAACCGATGCCCTGGCTGGCGCTGAGCAACTGCACGATGCCATTTTGCTCGCTCTGGTTGACCCGGTAACCGGCTTCCTGCAACAGCTCGGTGAGGCTCTGGACGCTAACGCTGGTGATCAATTCGCTCATGGTCTGTTCTTCCTTGTCGATCAGTGGGTGACGCCCGCCTGGGGCGCATCAAAACGGCTCTTGTACAAATCGTCGCCAAAACCCTGGGCCAGTTCTTCGAACTTGACCCGCGTGCTGCTGGCGAAGGGCTGGCGGATACTCATCACCTGGGCCACATCGATTTTTTCGTAGGCGGTGAGCAACTGCTGGGCCACGCCGTACATCTGTTGATTCTTGACTGAACATTGCTGCACTTGTGTGTCACGCTCGCCCAATTGCGCCTGCAAACGGGCGCGCTCGGCCTCCTTGCCCTTGGCCAGCACCAGCAACTCGTCATAGGCCTTCTTGAACTTGCCGATCTGCTCGTTGCTCGCATTCACCTGGGCTTGCGCCTGGCTGTGCAGGTTTTGTTGCTGGCCGGCCAGTTGCTCGGCCACGCCACGGGCCTTTTCCAGCTCGGCGGTCAATTGCTTGATCTGTGCCTGGGCCTGCCTGGCCTGGGTTTCAGCAGCGATGCGTGCGGCACTGGCCTGGGCCTGCTCGCTTTGCAACGCCTGCAATTGCTGGGTGGTGCTGCGCAGTTGGGTACGCAGGCGCTCCTCCATGCCTTCGGCGCAAGCGCCGCTGGCGACAAACAACAACAGCAGCCCGCAGATTCGCGTGTTCATGTGGCATCTCCGTGCGCATCAAAAGCGCGTGTTGAGTTCCAGTTGCATCACATCCACTTCAAACGGCTGGCCATACACCTCGGACGCGCTCAACCAACGTGCGCTGGCGTAGATGTTCTTTTCGATGCCGTAGTTGGCGCCAATGAAGTAACCCTTGGCGTTGGTGCCGCCCAGGTGAAACGAGGAGTCATTGAAGCCGTCAGGCAAGGCGTCAGGCTGGATGTACTTGTAGCCGGCCAGCACGTTCCAGTCGCCACGCTTGCGCATCTCCAGCGCGCTGCCCAGGGTGAACGAGACCATCAAGGCATTGCCGCCACTTTCAAACTGGCCGTCGCTGTTGAGGTTGTTGACGATCTGGCCTTCGCTGCGCTTGAGCATTTCGCCCTTGTCGTAGGCCAGGTTGTGGATGAAGTTGCCCTGGCTGCGCAGCTTCAAGTCACTGGGCAACTCGCTGTCCCAGACGGCGTTGAGGTCCAGCACGTTGAATTTGGAGGCCAGGCCGACGTATTGCGGCTCCGGCGTGAGGCCAGGGGTGGCCGGGTTGGGCGTAATGTTGCGCAGGTTGAACACGCTGTTGCCCTTTTGCATGAAGGCCACGCGCGAGCCGTCTGTGTCGCAGCCGGGCTGACCTTTCCACGGTTCGCAAGGGCTGGAACGCTCGCCTTCGATGTCCTGGAACTGGTAGTAGGCAGCGGCAAGCTTGAGTGTGTTGCTGCGGTTGATCTTCCAGTCCGCACCAATCTGCCCGCCAAACAACCATTTGGTGTCGCTGTCTTGCTTGTCCACACCGTTGCTGCTGGCAGTGTCGGAGGTGTACTCGACCGGGAACGCGCCAAGGGTGCCGAACAGGCCCCACTCGCTGTTGAGGCTGTGATTGAAAATCGCCGCCACACCATCGAAGTTGAGGTCGTTGGAATACATCATGTCGGTGGAATAAAACGGGTTGCCGATGCGCCCGCCGGTCAGTGTCACCGCGTCAGAGGCTTTCCAGCTCAGGTAACCCTGGTCGAGCCAGATGTCTTTCTTGCCGAACCCACCGCCCAGGGTCTGGGTGGTGGACACCGGGTTGTTGTCCGAACCGGTACCCAGGCGAATACCGGCGGTCCATTCCGGCGAAATCACCGCTTTCATGCCCAGGCGGGCGCGCAGGCGGAACAGGTTTTCGCGGTCCTCGCGGGTGTTGAGCAACGGCGGGAACCGCGTATTGGTGCCGGGGTTGACGTCATACGGGCCCGAATCGTTGAGCTTGGCGTAGTCGGTGATGGTGTCGTCGTTCTTGCCCGAAAAGTACCGCGACTCGTCGCGCAGACGGATATCGCCATCAAAACTCACCCGTGACACCCAGTCCGGGAAGGTGTTGGGTTGCGCCCAGTTTTCCTGCTTGGCGGTGGCCATGACTTCAGCCTTCACCTGGTCGCGGATCTGGTCACGTACCGCTTGCGGCACGTACTGCACGCGCACATCGCCCGGCGCTGCGGCCGGGCCGCTGGCAACCACCGGCGCCGCATTGGCCTGGCGTGCCTGCAAGGCTTCCTTTTCGGCCTGGGCAATCAAGCCGTTGGCGGTGTCCTGGGTCAGCACGCCCTGCTGCACCAGCAGGCGGATCAGGTTGATGGTGACGTTTTCCGAAGGGGCAACCGGGGCTGCCGCCGCCTGGCCGACCAGGGTCGCGATGACCATGCCAACCGCCAGGGTCAGTCGATTCACGGGGGAAATCATGTGTACGCAACTCCTGTAAAAAACCGTTGAAAAAGAATTCGTTCAATCCGGGCGTCGGCCCTTGAGGGACAGGCGTACCGGCATCGTCACCGAGGCCGGCACCCGTTGTGTGGCATGGGGCGCACGCAAGGCGGCCAAGACCTGAGCGTCGGTGTCCGCATCCCCGCTGGACTTCGCCAACTGCGCACGGGTGACCTCGCCTTCGGCGTTCAGCCACAAGTCCGCCTGCACCGTGTAAGCCTTTTTGCGTAACTCCGGGTCTTCGCGCAGCAAGCGTTGAAACACTCCGGCCAGGTACTGCTTGTAAGTACCCGCGCCAAGGCCACCGCCGCCGGAACCGGCCATGCCGCCGCCCTTGCCTGCACCGATGTTGAAACCGTCGTTGCCCGACTGGGCATCGCCATCGATCTGCATCGGGTTGGCCAAATCATCGGCCGGTGACGGTGGTGCTTCTTCGGCTGGCTTGACCTCTTCCGGCTCGGGAGTGGGCACCGGTTCCGGTACTTTCTCTTCCACCTGAGGCTCGGGTTCCTTGGGCTTTTCCGGGGGCGGTGGCGGCGGTGGCGGCAACGGAATAATCGTCGGCACCTTCGGCGCTTCACGGCGTACGCCACTCATGTCATTGGCCCACTGCCATAAAAACCAGGCCGCCACGGCCGCCAGCAGCAGGCCAGCGCCCCACTTCAGCGGGCGCAGCGGTGGCGTTTTCTTGACCGGCAACGACGAGATCGGGATCTGTGCGGTCATGACTCAGCCCTGGCTCGGTTTGCCGGTGACCAGCCCGACCTGGGACAGCTCCAGCCGGCGCAGCAAGTCGAGCACCTCGATCACCTTCTGGTACTGCACCATGGCGTCGCCGCGCACGATCACCGGGAAATCCGGGTTCAGCGCTTTCTCGATGCGCAGGCGTTCTTCCAACTCGCCGAGGGTCACCGGGTAGGCATCGAGGAACACCTGGCCGCCGTCGTTGACGGAGATGGCCTTGGTCTTGGCCTCCGACAACGACACCGACGCACTGGCCTTGGGCAGATGGATCTGGATGCCCGAGACCTGGGCCGTAGCGGTGAGGATGAACATCACCAGCACCACCATCAGCACGTCCACCAGCGGCGTGATGTTGATACTGTCGACGGCCGCATCATCGTCATCGTCGTGGGAGGTATTTACGGAAGCCATGGCAATTCTCCTCAGGCCGGAACCGATGCGTGATGCTCGCGGCGGTGCGCGGTTTCACTGTGCTGACTCTCGCCGTGCATCTCCGCCAGGCGGGTGATGAACTCGTCGACAAACACGCGCATGTCGGCGCTGACTTCCTTGTTGCGCGTGATCAGGCGGTTGTAGCCAAACAGCGCCGGGATCGCGACGAACAGGCCCATGGCCGTGGCCAGCAAGGCGGCCGCCATGCCGGGGGCAATCGCGTTGATGTTGACGTCACCGGCCATGGCCGTGCCGAGGAACACCACCATGATCCCCAGCACCGTGCCGAGCAGGCCGATGTACGGGCCGCCGGCAATGGCGTTGGAGAGGGTCGAGAGTTTGGAACTGAGTGCCTGGTTCTCGCGGGTGCGCACGCCATCCATGGAGCAGCGGATCGCTTCGATGGTCGCCGCCGACACCGACGAGGTATCGGCGCCCTGGGCGCGGCGCGTGCGGATCTCCTTGACCGCCACCAAGTACAGGCGCCACAGCGAGGAATGGGTCAGGCGCTCACCCAGTGGCGCGTCGTCGGCGTACATCTCCAAGCGTGTGCCGATCTGCGCGAAGTGCTCGCGAAACACCTCGTTGGCACTGCTCACGCGGCTGACCTGGCGGTTCTTGCGCAGCATGATGACCCACGACTGGAACATCATCGCCACCAGCACCAGGATGATCACCCAGGCATCCACCGGCACGGCGTTGAGCAAAAAGCCCAGGCTGCCGAAGCCCATGCCGGACTGTTCTTCATCCACTCCGTAAGCCACCAGTTTCGACTCGGCGCCCTGGGCACTGGCATCGGCCAGCAACAGCGCAGCCGGGCGCGCCACTTTGGACAGGCGCAGCTCATCCATGGCCCCGGCGAACGGCAAGTGCGTGCTGCCCGCTTCCGGCAGGTCGGCGCCCACCGCCAACGACGTGTTGAACGCCGGCATGGCCACGGCAAGGTTGGCGGTTTCACGGCCGTTCACATACAGCGCGACTTTTTCACCCTCGGCGGTGAACGCCAGGTGCTGCCATTGGCCGGGGTTCAGCGGCTGGGTCGAGACGGCGCGCTGGCCGTCGATGTCCACAAACGGCATACCCTGATTCAAGCCCAGCAACAGGCTGTGGGCGCCGTCGCGGCGGGCCAGGACGATTTGCTCGCCACTGGCCTGATCCAGGCGCAACCAGGCACTGAAGGTAAACGCACCACCTGCGGCATGTTGCAGCGATGGGCTGGCCGGCAACATCAGCGGCTGGCCGCCGAACTGCAAGGCGCGACCGATCACGCCGTCGATGCTCGCACCGGTGGCGTTCAACGCGGTGTTGGCGTAGGCGGTGGTGTCCCGTGGCGGCGTCGCATTGGCGCCGTCAAAGTGATAGAGCGCGGTGTAATTGGGGTCAAATGCCAGCTGGCCGTTAGCAGTGGCCGGGGCCTTCTGGTTACCGTAGTACATCCACAAATCCTGGCGTTGGCCACCTTCGACCTTGGGCACATCAACCCAGATCAGCGCCATGCCCATCAACGGATCAAAGCTCTCGATCTGGTGATTGAACACGGTCTTGTCATCGGCACTCACAAAGCGCAGGTCGCTGCCGTCGTCCTTGACCCCGTCAAAGGTGAAATTGCCGGTGTGCAGGCGCACCAGCAGCGCGGTGCGACCCAAGGCCTGGTTGATCGCGGCGCCTTGGGCTGTGGTGTCTACCGAGATCTGTTTGCGGTAGTGCCAATCGTCCTGCCACCAGGCGTGGGCGGTGGCCGGGAGCGCGAAGCCCAGGCAGATCAACAGGCTCAGAAATAGGCGTTGCATGGGTGAAGTCTCCGGAAGAAAAAGTCAGAACGTCGCCTGCACACTGAAGTGCAGTCGCGAATCCTGTTTCTGGGTGTTCGGTCCATCGAGCAGCGGGTAGCCCCAATCCAGGCTGCCGGACAACCATTTGCTCAAACTGGCGCGGGTGCCCAGGCCGACACTGGCCAGGCTGTATTCGTCTTCTTGCTCGGGCAGCGGGTCGTGCAGGCGCAGGCGCGCACCTTCGGCGAACGCATAGAAGCGCCACTCCTGCACATAACTGCCGAGGAACTTGGCCAGGGACGGCGTGCGCAGTTCCTGGGACAGCAGCAAGCCCTCGTCCCCGGTGCGCTCCGCCGCCAGGTAGCCGCGCACCGAAGTGGCGCCGCCAGCCGAGTACTGCTCGTTGGACACCAGCGGCCCCGAGGCCAATTGGAAACCGGCCTTGGACGCCGACTGCCAATCGTTGGCGAAGGTGTAGCTGTAATTCAGGTCGCCCTTGAGCACGGCGAAACTGGCGCTGGCCTTGTAGCGTTTGTAGTCGAATTCTTCGGCGTCGCTGCCGTAGCCAAAGAAGGCGCGGGTGCCCACCACCAGGTTCAAGCCCAGGCCCAACTGGGATTGCTCGGTGTAGCGATAGCCGTTGTAGCCCAGGGTGAACGGCGCGTACTTGAGCGGCACCTGGTCGCTGCTGGAACCGAATTTCATCTGCTCGTCGAAGTCTTTGAAGTCGATACCAAACGAGAAGGAATTGGCCCAATTGCCGGCGGCTGGCAGGTTGTAGATCGCCGACACCCCATAGGAATGGCCCTTGCCGAGCACATTGCTGCCACCGATCGTGGCGATGTTGCTGTCGGACTGGTAACCGGAAAACTGCAAGGTCCAGCGCTCATCCAGCGGCGCGCTGTAGGAGCCCGACCAGACCTTGGCGTTGTCGGTGTCCTGGGGCGCGGTGAAGTACGTCAGGGAAATGCTGTGGCCCAGTTGCCACAGGTTGTCATAGCCCAGGGTCGCGACCGATCGCAGCTTCTCGGTGTCGGCGCTGTAGTCGTTGTTCAGGCCGATACTGGCGTGCCAGGGGTTCTGGTCTTCCACCTGCAAATCCACATCCATGGTGCCGGGGCGCTGGCCTTCGCGCACCAGCGGCGTAACCTGGCGCCCGGCACTGCGGTTGAGCCCGGCCAACTGGGTTTGCACGCTGGCAAAGTCCGGCACCGCGCCCTCCTCCAGGCCCGGCACTTGCTCGCGGATTTCCACCGGCGAGTAGTGCTTGGCACCCACCACCCGCACCCGGCCGACCTTGGTTTCGCTGACTTGCAGGTAGACGATGCCGTCATCGACCTTCTGCTCCGGCAGTTCCACAAACACCGACTGGTAACCGCGTGCCTGGTAGATCTTCTGCAGCGCCTCACGGGCGCCTTCGATATCGTCGAGGGTCTTTTGCGGGCCCAGGAACGGGTACACCGCCTCCTCGATGGTGGCCGCATCGAGCACGGTATTGCCGCGCACGAAGTACTCGTTGACGTCCACTTTGCGTGCCGGTGCCGCGTCCTCCGCCAACGCGGGGTGGACCATGGCCCCCAGCGTCAAGCAGCACAGCACCAGCGTTGATTTGAACAGATGCTCCACACCGCCCCCTGACGTTCTAATGGTTATCGCCGCTGCCACCGGCACGGCGCCCGGCCGGCTCAATTGCTGGCGATCGAAGTGTTGCCGTGCCGGGCCAGCCAGGTGTGCAGCAAGGCGAAGTTCAGCGAGAACTCCGGCATGTGCAGCAAGGCGCCACAAAACACGTCACCGATGATTTTCTGGATGAGCTGCACCGCCCGCGGGTTGTTGAGCAGCGTGGCGATGTCGCGGGTGAGCACATGGATGCTCCAGACCTTCTGGTTCAGGTCCAGGCCGACGAACCAGCGGAACAGCAGGTTGTAGTTCAGCTGTTCATGCAGTTGCTGCTCGCTGGGTACCGAGTACAGCAGTTGCAGCAGCAGGATCTGCAGTACGGTCTGCGGCGCGATCAACATCGAAGGCTCGGCCACCAGCCAGTCGCGGTGCTGGTCGAGAACGTCGTCGATCTGCGGACGCAGCAACACCAGGGAATGGCCGGCGGGGATATAGCTGGAGACTTCCTTCAACGCGCCCTGCCAATCGTCCTGGGAGACGATCCACACCCAGGGTGCGCCGTAGCGATAGACCGACACCGGCTTCTTGCGCGCGGCTTCGACGATCTTTGACAGGCGCTGGTCGAGCTCCTGCATGCCGACTTTTGAATAACGTTCCATAGATCCCATTGCCCCACTCCTGGCGTCCTGCTGGCGGCTTTGAAAACACCTGCGCGGTGTTCTTGAGCGCGTTACACAGGAGAGACGGGGATGGGCTTGGGCTACCGAACTTTTGTCATGAAAGCTTCATTTTTCTGATGTTTGGAGATCCAATGTGGGCGGGGGCTTGCCCCCGATGAGCATGGGTATCTACACAACTCTCAAAGGCTTACACATAACACTGTGGTGAGCGGGCTTGTCCCGCGCTGGGTGGCGAAGCCGCCCTAAAACCAGGTGATCGGGTTCTTGCTGATGCTACGCGGTGTTTGTTATTGGGGCTGCTTCGCAGCCCAGCGCGGGACAAGCCCGCTCACCACAACAGCCCATTTGCCATAGATTCAGCATCCACTGGAAGTTGTGTCGATACCTATGCCCCGATGAGGGAGTGTCAGCTAATACATCTTTGCCTGACCCACTGCCATCGGGGGCAAGCCCCCTCCCACATTTGAACATCGAAAAAAAAACGGGGCGATCAAAGATCGCCCCAAAGTCCAACGAGAGGTCCTTGATCTACAAACTAATCTGCTTGCGCTCCTCATCCGTCAACCGCGCCCGCGCCTGTTCACTCAGCGGCCCGGCACCCAACACCTGCACCGGGCTGTTCGGGTTATACGCCGACGTTTTCTGCCCGTCTTCAGGCCCCCGCTGCACGGGCTCCGAACCAAAACTCAGCACCTCCACCGTCACAATCGAAGCCCTGCTCTGCTTCGCCGCCGCCTGCTGACTGCGCGCCGCGTCTTCTGCTGCCTGGGACGCCGCCGCACCCGCCGCACTGGCCGAGCTCATGGCCCCGGTGTTGACGGAGGCCGTCACCGGCACCCCGGACGACTTGCCCTGGGTCTGGATATTCGCCGCGTTCACCACCCGCAACGCGGCGATGTTGACGTTACCCGACACCCGTATCCCCGCCTCGCCCGCGTCGATGGTGCCCAACGGCGCGATCAGGTCGATGTCCCCTGCCGGCACTTCCGGGATCGGGTTCAGCGTGGCGATCCCCGCGCCGGTACTCGGCACCGACGGTGACAGGCCCACGTTGCCCCAGTTGTCGTAGACGCGCTTGGGTGGCGTATACACCACGGTGGTCTTGGAGCCACGACCGGCGTTGATGTCACCCTCGGCGGTCCAGCCCATGATCGAGCCACCAAAGGTGGTCATGATGCGGCTCTGCCCCAGCAGGATGCTGCCCATGGAATACAGCTGAATGTCACCGGCACCCTGGGTGATCACACCCGCCGTGGCCGGCGGCGCCGCGCCTTCGATGCCGAAGGTCTGGCCGCCGCCGGGGGTGAGCATCTGGATCGAGCCGCCGGCATTGGTGTGCACGCCCGAGCCGTTGAACAGGGTGATGTCGCCCTGGTAAGTGATCGGGTTGCCGGCCACGTCCTTGGCCGGGAACAACGCCGCAATCGCCGCACGGCCACGCAGGTAACTGCCCTCGCGCACGCCGCCGTCCTGGTTGTACTCACGGCCGGCGGCCTTGAGTTCGGCAAAATACACGTCACGGGCAAACACCCGTTGTTGCTCGGCGGGCAATGCGGTGTAGTAAGCACGGGCCTGCGCGCTGTCGCCGGCAAAGCCGAAGCGCTCGGCCAGCCAGGTGGCCAGTTCGTCCTCGTAGGTCTTGGCCACCTTGCCGCCCAGCAAGGACTCGCCCGCTTGTGCCTGGTTGAGCGGGTTCAGGTAGTTCTCTACGAACCGCTGGTAATCCGGCCCGTTGGCGCCGACACCCGCCTGCATGACGATGCTCGCGCCAGGGCGGTTGTCGCCCGGCAGCACTGCACCGAGGCTGGTCACACTGTGCTCGCCGCCCGTGCCTGTCAGCAGGATATTGCGCCCAGCCGACACTTCCAGCAGGCCAGGGCCGGCCACTTGGAAGTTGCTGTAGAGAATGTCGCGACCCGCAGACACGATGGAGATGTCGTTGGTGTTTTGGTGAATGAACAGATTGTCACTTGGCGCCGCCACAGCAAAACCATCGGTGCCAAAGGTACGGCCACTGCTGACGATATCCCGTCCGGCCATCATCCGTACCGCGCCATTGCCTTCATACCAGGTCTCACCTTCATGCACTGCCCCGGCGCTCTTCTGGAAGGTGATGATCCGACCGCTGCTCACCCCGACCAGGTCGCCGGCCATCGCATAAAACCGTGCGGGTTCAGCACTGCCTGAGGATGAAGCCGCCGTGGTGCCTGCGCCGAATGCGAACAACGCCAGGTTGCTCGCGTTACCCGTGATCGACAGGTTACTGGCGACCACCGCGTTGCCAACCCGGCCTTGATACGCAGGATTCCACGGCGTCGCCATCGCGCTGTTCGCCGTGCCGGACTGGCTGACCGGCATGCTGCCGGCGTAGATCGAGTCCTGGGCGAGGAACTGCAACTGGCCGTTCTCGCCAGGCGCCAGCAGCAAGGGGTAGCTGTAGGTGTTGTCACCGTTGGTCTGCGCCTGCGCGGCTTTACCGTAATACAGGCTGCCGCCAGCAGCGGTCGCCCTGAGGATGGACGGGTAGACCACCGCCAGGTCGGCCGTCGCCTCGGAGCGGCTGAACGGTGTGAGGTTGCCGCCCAGTGAAAACAGATCAATCGCCGTGTCTTGGGTCCACAGCGTAAACCAGCTTGAACCGCTGCCGGGGTTCGCGCCTTGCGCAAAGGGTGATACGTGCGAGAGCTGTACCCGGCCCGGGTCTTCGACGTTCTGCACCACCAGGTCTCCCAGGGACTGCAGGTTGAAAGTGGCATCACCGGGCACCAGGGTCATGCCGCCACGGGCAACGCTTCGCGTGGCAACCTGAGGGTCGAACGCGCGGGTTTCGCCAGGGCTTTGGGTGGGGGCGATGCTGCCGTACAGCAAGTCGACGCTGCCCACGCTGAGGCTGCGCAACTGCACATCACCGCGCAGGTTGACCAGCACACCATCACGATGATCCGCCGTCGCGGCCACGCTGGCCGGGTTCAGCGCACCACCGATGCGCACGCGCAAATCGCCGCCGCCGGTCAACTGCTGGCTGCCATCGCTGGCAATCCGGCCCGTGCTGCCGACGGCCAGGACCAGGCCCTGGCTATGGGGGTTGGCTCCGGAGCCATTGAGGTCGTAACCCAAGGTATCCAGCACCCCGGCGTTGCCGCCCACGTTCACGTCCAGATTGCCGCCGCCGAGGGTGCCGAAGCCGGTGAAACCGAGCATTTTGTCTGCCGCAGTGGTGGCGGTGTAGCTGCCAAAATTGATCCACCACGCGGTAGGTTGAGCCTGCCCGCCCGTAGCGACATCACCACTGCCCTGGCGCCACAGCCAGTTGCCGACCGCCGCCGAGTCCACCCCGGCATCCTTAGGGTTGGGGCGCGTCAGGCTCGCGGTGGTGCTGGTGATATTGCCAGTCAGGTCACCGCCGACATTCAGGGTCACATTGCCCCCCGCTTGCGGGTACCAGGCCCGGTAGAGACTGGTGGGTGAGCCGTTGACGAACTGTTCGAAGTAGCTGCCTGGGTCATTCAGCACGCTGCCGGACGGCTGCGCCTTGGGCAGGTTGTAAGGGTCGCCGGCGAACGTGCCAGTCGATGACGTGCCCGCGGTGTACACACCGTACAGCGAATCCATGCTCAAGCTGCCCGCGCTCAACAGTTCCAGGTCGCCGCTGCCGGTGCGGATCACACTGAAGCGGGTACTCGAAGGCGTCGCCGCATATTCGGTCTTGCTCTGGGCCGCACAATATTCGGGAGCAATGGCGCACACCTCCTCCACCGTCGGCAATTGCAGGCTGGCGAGGAACTCATTGGTGATCACCGCCCCCACGGGAATGATCACGCCGGACTGGTTCAACAGATCATCGGCCGCTTGCTGCGTCCACACGTAGGTGACTTTGATCGCGCAATACTCCGGCGCACCGGCACAGAAATCTTCAATCGACCCCAGGCTCAAGTCATTGAGCAATTGCTGGTCGATAGGGTCGCCCTCTTTGATGTCCAACCCTTCCGCAGTCAGCACCGCCACCGCTGCGGCGGTCCAGGTCTGGACGCCCTTGCTCGGCAATTCCTTGGCATACATGCCGTAGTGATTGTCCGCCAGGTGAATATCACCGCTGCGCGGGTGGGCTTGCAGCAAACGGCTGTCCGCCGCCTCGGTGTCGGCACCGGCCACCAGGCGCAACGACCACGACTGGGTGCCTTCGGCCAGCATCGGCGAGATGGCCCACACCTGGCCGGCGTCGCCGGACACGCCGACCCGCAACTGCACCGAGGCCGCCCCGTTGGGCAACTTCACATCGGTGCCGGCGGGGATCAGCGCGCCCTTCGGCAAGTCCTTGATGCCACTCAGTAGCACAGTGTTGTTGGCCAGGTTCGCACCGTGCACCGTCGGCAGCGGCACGCCTTTGGGCCAGATCATGTTTTGCAGGCGGGTGCCTTGGGTCAACAGTGTCCCGGCGCCCAGCTGGGTGCCCGCCACCAGGGTCTGCGCCTCACCGAGCAACGTACCGGCGGCGAACAACAGATTGCCCCCGGCATCGCGTATGTCGGCCGCCAATACACTGCCCGCCGGCAGCACCACGTCCTGGCCCAATGTCGCGGCCACCGGCAAACGGGTGCCGGCGGCGACCGTCAGGCCCTTGATCGGCAGGTCGTAGTTCAGCGTACTGCCCGCCGGGAAGGCCGTGCCGTCCGCCAGGGTCACACCATTGCCCGGCACCACGATGGTGCCGCCGCTGAAGTCCACACCGGGCAGCAGCACCCAGCCCTTGTCGTCCTCGGACAGCGGCGGTTTGGCGAAGCCATCGTTGATGCTGCCGTAGATATTCAGGTCACCGCCGGCGCGCAGGGTCAGGGCGCCGGACTCACCGGAGCCGTAGACATTGTCGTCTTGCTGGCTATTGGGATTGAGGCTGGCATAGCGATAACCGGACAAGTCCAGGTCGCCCTGCACCACCAGGTCGCCGTCAGGGGTCTTGCTGACGATTTCCACGCCGGGGCGCAGGTGGAAGGCGTCGGCGTAGGTGGCGTTGTTCAGGCCGGCGAGCTTGTTCTGCGTCAGCTGTGTGTTGAGCAAGGCGGCATCGATGAAATCAACGGCCAGCTTGTGCTTCTTATCCAGATAATCCTGAGTAATCTCCTGATACGGCCTGCCACTGGCGGTCGGATCGTTTTTCTGCGGCGCATCGTCGTAGGTCGCCATGCCGTTGAGGGTGATCGAGCGCGCGCCCTGAATGGTCAAGCGTCCGCTGGCGTCGATTGCCACGTCATTGCCCCCCAACCGGGGTGCGTTCAGTTCCAGAGTGCCGCGATTGCGTCCGTCATTGCCGGCAGCCGCGCCGGTGCCGTGGCGCAGGTCGATGCGCACGCCATCGGCGAGGGTCAGTTGGCCGCTGCCGGAGCCCAGCACCACCATGGCGCGGTTCGGCGAGTCGATGATCTTGCCGTAGCTGTCCACCCGCAGCTTGCTGCCGTGGGCGTCGAGCACTGCGGTGCCGTCCAGGGTCAGGCCGTTTTTGCCGGCCAGGGTGATGCTGCCGACGCGCTCACCGCTGGCGTCCACCAGCCCGGTTACGCGCAGGCTGCCGTTGTCCACGGACACGCTGACAGTCCCGGCCTTGAGCCCGTTGCCGATGGTCAGGTCGCCCTGCTTGAGCTGGAAGCTGCGCGCGCCGAACACCTCGCCCTGATTCAGGCGCTGGTTGAGGTCGGCAAACTGCTGGTCCAGAGCGCCGCTGCTGCCCAGGCGCTGGGCCTGGATCTCCACGGTACCGGCCGGCTGCGGCAACGAGGTGCCACCGGCGTTGTAATAACCACTGCTGCTGCCGAGGATCTTGCCTTGCAAATCGACGATGCCGCCTGCCGCATCCGTCGCCACCGCACGCAACTTGCCGGCCTGGTTGTGCTTGGCGGACAGGTCGATGGTCGAGCCCGCCGCCTGCAGGATATTGCCGCTGCGGCTGTCGAGCAGCACGTCGCCGCCCCAACCGTATTGGGTCACGTCGTTGAAGGTGATCCCACGACCGGCCACATCGATCAGCGCGTCATCGGTCAACAGCACATCGCCCCGCGCACTGAGGCTGACTTTGCCGCTGGGCAGCACCACCGCAGTGGCCACACGGATGCTGTCGCCTTGCAGGGACAGCGTCGCGCCCTGGCCGCTGGCGCTGCCACGGGGGCCTGCCGAAGCGCCGATATCGATCGCACCGCCGGCCTTGATCGTGTTCACCGAACCGGCCTCACCGGTCATCAGCGGGGTGCGGATGGTCAGGTTGCCGCCGCTGTACTGGAAGCCGCTGACCGGGTCATAGGCGCCCTGGCGCTGGTAGACCGACAGGCTGCCCTTGTGGTTGGCGGTGATGCGCTCGCTGGCATTGAGGTTGACGTTGGCAAAGCCCAGGGCCAGGCGGTCGAAGCTTTTCACGTTGCTTGGCTGGCCAAAGTCGCCGTAGCCAAACTCGATGCGTTCGGCATTGATATCCAGGCGCCCGCTGCCGGTGCCTGCGCCGCCCGTCACCACCGCGCCGGGGGCGTTGGTCGCGCCCAGCCAGATCAGGTTGGCGGTGTGAATGGTCGCCACATCGCTGGCACCGCCGGCGCCATACATGGCCGGGGTGGACAGCATCAGGTTGCTCAGCAGCGACTTGCCGGTCAGCGGGTCATAGGTGTCGAGGCTGGCGCTGCCGTAGAAGTTAAAACCGTCACGCGCCGACAGCTGCAAGGTCTCCAGGGCCGGTGCGCCCAGTTGCGTATCGCCGCGCAGCAGGCGGTCGAGCAGCGTCTGGTTGAGAGTCAGGCCGGCTGGCAAGCGGTTCGCGGCGGCTGCGGCGGCGAGGGCTTCGACGCTGCCCAGGTTGATGGTGCTCACGCCCAGGTTGAGGTGACGGGTGCCATAGCGCACCTGGTCGCCGAGTTGGAAGCTGCTGTCGGTCAGGGCCACGATGCTGCCATCGGAATACAACCCGGTCTGGCCCAGGCATGCGCTACTGCCGCAGGCGCCCACGTTGATCCCCCCGCTGATCACGCCAGCGGGCTGGACGGCACCGACCACGTTGAGCAACCCGTTGGACACCGCGAGCATATTGGCAACCTGGTAGATAAAACCGTCGCGCGCATCGTAGCTGGCGGCGCCCTGCCCCAGGGTATTGATCGAAGCACCCTGCTCGACCACGATGGCGCCGGTGTTGCTCACCAGGAACACCTCGGGCGCAGCCAGCGTGGCGCCCGCACGCAGGGTCACGTTGCTATTGGCGGCATTCACACCCGATGCCAGGCCGATGAAGTTACCCGACTGGCCATACTCCACCGCAGTCAAGCCACCCACCATCAGCCTTGAGGCACCGATGGCATTGAGGGTGTCGGCTTTAAGGGTAATGCCGGAAAAACCGGCGGTCGCCGAGGCGTCGGCGGCGACCACTTCGATACCCAGGCGACTCGGGTCCACCACCGCGACCGTGCCGCCATATCCGCCCGTCGCGGCATCAAAACGTCCGATACCGTCGAAGGCGAATGCATCGGCGCCCTGGCCGGGGCGCAATGCCAGTTTCAGGGTCTTGGCGTCGGCTTCCAGCAGTGGGCGCGGCACGCCCAGCCTGGCCGCGTCGGCTTTGGCGAACTGGGCGTAACTGGTTTCGTTGTATTGGGAATAACGGCGCAGGGTGTCCGCCGAGGTCAGGATCAACTGGCTGGCGATGCTGTTGCGGATCCCGGTGTGGGCAATCGACAGCTGCCCGGCCGTCGACCACGAGCCATTGCGCATCAGGGTGGTCGCGGCGTCGCTGCCGAGCCCGGCCAGGCCATTGATCTCCACGCGAAAGGCGCCGGGCATCAAGGCATACGTCGAGGGCATCAAGGTGTAGGTGCCCGCCGGCAACCCCGGCACACCCGCGCCAATGGTCACCTGCTGGCCCACCAGCGGCGCCACGGCACCGCCCTCGGCGGCCACCGGCGCCGCGCCGGGTTGCACGCCCGGCACAATCGCGTAGATCGGGTTGGTGGACAGCCCCGGCAGCACAAACCCACCGTTGGCGCCAAATTGCACCAGCGGGTTGTAACGCGCATCCGTGGAACCGCCGCGCCCGG
Source organism: Pseudomonas sp. SR18 (assembly GCF_023701505.1). NCBI lineage: Bacteria > Pseudomonadati > Pseudomonadota > Gammaproteobacteria > Pseudomonadales > Pseudomonadaceae > Pseudomonas > Pseudomonas sp. SR18. Next base: position 65,888 of record NZ_JAMQAU010000019.1, read on the forward strand.
AAACAAAACCGGCGCCGAGCAGCTCGCCACCGCCCGACAGGTCGAGGATGGCATCCGGCTGCACCGCAACCGACTGGCCGCCCAGAATGACGCCGACGCTCAAGTCGCTGTTGGTATTGGCCAGCCCGCCCTGGCCGAGGAATGTCACGGTCTTGCCGTTGTAGGTGTAGACCTGCCCGTCCAGCGTGCCGCCATAAGGCAATACCAGCCCCTTGCCGCTCACCGAGGTGACGCTGCCCGGCAACAATTGCACCAGGCTGCTGCCCATGCTGCCGATATCGATCAAGCCCAGGGGCGCGCGCACCACGCCGCCTTGCTTGACGGTGGCCGCACCCAGTTGCAGACGCCCGAATGCCGAATACGGCAGGGGCGCGTCCGTGCTGCCGACGCGGCCAATCGTCAATGTGCGCAACGGATCAAAGTCCAGGCCCAGATTCAGCGTGGTTGATTCGCCAAGGTAGCCAGCGATCACTCGGGCACTGACGTCTGAGCTCGGGTACACCTGCGCCGCCCGCAGGGTCATGTCGCCCTGGGTCAGCAACTGGGTACTGACCCCGGTGATGATGTCGTTTGCGGAGGCGCCGGCCAGAAAGCGCAGATCGCCCTGGCTGGTCAGGTTGACGTGGTCAAAGCCACGGCGCTCAAGGCTCGCCAGGCTATTGTCGGCGTTATACAAACTGCTGCGGTTACCGAAGATCACGTTGCCGCGCACTTCCACCAGGTCGCCGTCGGCATTGAACTGCGCCTCGGTTGCGCGCTGGGACGGCGCCGGAAGCACCGGCACCGGACGCACATACAGATCCTTGCCGGTTTCGGGCGGCGCGAGGTAGCCCGCCAGCAACAGGTGCGGCGCCTTGAGGTTGATACGGGAGTTGCCTGCCGCGTTTTCACTGAGCCCATAACCCCGGCTGTAAAGGCGCAGGCTCTGGCCCATGTCCAGGCTCACATCGCCGTCAAAGCTCAGCAGGCCATTGCTCAGCAGCGCGAGGTTATCGAAGCCGCCAGCAGTGACTTGATCCACGCCCAGGCGGCCATGCCCGTACTCCAGGCTGTCGCCCAGCGCAGTCGGTTGATGCACCTGGCTCACGACCAGGTCACGGACCTTGAGCACCCGGTCGGTGAGCCCGGCTTTCTGGTAATACGGGCTCTCCAGCACCAGGTTGAGACTACCGCCTGCCGCGCCAACACCACCGGCTTTGGCGACCATGCTGCCGTCCAGGTACAGGCCGTTGTTCGAGGCCAGGCTGATGCTGCCGCCGTTGCTGGCGACCGCCACCGCGCCCTGCCCTGGAATATTCAGCAAGGCCTGGGTGCCGGACGCGTCCAGGCGCGCACCCTCACGTACCACCACGAACAAGTCGCTGGCCGTGGTCAGGCCGGTGTTCAGGTCAAGGGTGCCGCCAATGTTGATCGTGCCGCCGTCGCGTACCACGCCGTAGGTGCGCCCCCGGAAGTCCACTGCCGTGGCCGCCCGCGCCGCGACGTCGATCAATGCCTGTTCGCCAATCCAGATCGAGCGGTCATGGCCGCTGGCGTTCACTGCCTCCGAGGCGCCAGTGGTCAAGCCACCCAAGGTGACGCTGCCGCCCCAGGCATTGAGCGTACCGTCCAGGGTCAATTGCCCGATGCTGCGCAGCTGGATGGCTTGGCCGGGGTCGACGTTGATCACCGCGCCGTGGCCCACCGTCAGGGCTGTGCTCGCCATCTGCGCAGCGCCGGCGAAGACCGTGCCGGCGGTGAGGCTCAAGCCGGCGCCTCGGCGCTGGGTCAGCACGCCCTTGGTGGCGTCCTCCTGGTACAGCGGCGGCGTCCATTGCTCCAGGGCCGTGGCGGCATCGCTGCCGGTCGGCACTGTGGACGCTTGCGTACCCAAGCGATAGGTCGGCACGCTGACATCCACTTGGGTGCCGTCGGTGACGATCAGCCCTTCGTTGCCCGTGATGTCGTAGGCCGAGAAACCCTTATTGAAAAAATCGCCGGCCAGTCGCAGCGTGTCGCTGTCCACCGCACCCGCGCTGTCGCCGATCTGCACCTTGCGAGCCTGCAACGCCAGGGTGCCGCCGCCGTTCACGCCGTAGCCGCGCACGTCGCCATCCAGGCCCAGGGCACCGAGCGCGCCCAGCGTCACGCTGCCGCCCTTGCCGCCGATGAGCTTGCCGTCTACGCCAAGGGTCGCGCCGGAAGACACGTCCACCTCGCTGCCCGCCGCTAGGTTGACGTTGTTCGAGCTGCGCAACGAGACCTTGCCGCCATTGACATACGCCACGCCGGTGCTGTTGGCCGGGTCAAGCAGCAGGTTGTTCCAGCGACCACGGGCATCGAGCTTGACGCCGGCCGCGACATTCACACTCGAACCCCCGGCCAGGGTCGTGTCTTCGACCGCGCCGGCCTTGAGTGGGTTGACCTGGCTGAGGATGTTGCCGGCATTGATGCTGCCACCCAGGGCCGTCAGATTCGCGTTGATATCAACCCTCGGCCCGAACAGGGTGATGTCGCCCCCATCCGCCACGCTGAGCGCGCCATTGACCGTCACCTGCTGCCGGGCCGCGACCTTGATCGCGCCCAACGGGTTGCCACTGAGCTGCCCGCTGTCGAGCAGGATCTTGCCCTGGCGCTCCTGGGGCAACGCGGTGGCGAGGTCCAGGCCATCGGCGATGTTTGCCAGGTTGCCGTCGAGCGACACCTCGTCGGCGTTCGCCCCCAAGGCATAGCGCAAGGTGCCGGTGGTCTTGTTGTAGATCGGCGTGTATTGGCCAATGATCAACTGCGCAAGCTGGGCCATGGCCTTCTGGGATTGCTGGTAACCGTCGAGGTTGATGTTTGGCGCCTGGGTCTGGCGATCCCCCTGGAACACCGCGCTGATCATCTGGCCTTCCAGTACCGCGCTGGCGGTGCTCACCACCAGCTTGCCGGCGTCACGCCCCACGGTATAACCGGCCTCGTTACGGCCTTGCGGAGCAATCATCGGGTTGTAGTAGTACTCGGTCTGGCCCCAGCGAACGCTGGTGTCTTCATAGCCCTTGTAGATACCCGAATAAAGGATGTCACCCGGCGCCCTGGACAACTCGTACAAGCGTCGATCCGGGCCCTTGAGCCAGGTTTGCCGGATATAGCCGCCTTGCACATCCACGGTGCCGCCCGACAGGTTGATCTGCGCGCCCTGCTGGGTCACCACATCCTTGCCGGTAAACGTCACGGTACCGCCCTGGGCCATCCATTCACCCACCGAATGGCCCTGGGTGCCAAGGTAGCCGCCGACTTCCAGCAGACCGCCAGCAGTGTACCAACGGTCGGTGGCATAGCCATTGGTACCGGCCGGGACAAACACCAGGTCGCGCAAGTCCACCCACACGTCGTTGTTGATCAGTTGCCCATTGTCGCGGTTGACCGGCGCATCCCGCTGCTCGTTGCCCTGCACATTGATCTTGATGTTATTGGCTTCCATCGACACCTTGACGCCCACGGCGCCCGACACGTCGATCATCGCGCCATCGCGCACCAGGCTGCGCTGGCCCGCGCTGACCGCCACCTGGCCGCCGGTGGCGAGGGTGATCGAGCCTTTCTGGAAGTCCACGGTGCCGCCGCTGACGATCTCGATCCGCGACTGGTCAGTGCGGTCGGCCACGGCGCTGAGGTGGTTGAACTGCCCAGCGATCAGGTTGGCGGGCGTACCGTCGAGCTTGATCAGGCCGTTGTCTTTCTGGCTGTTGAGGGCGGTGCTGCCGCTGGCGTCCAGCAGGATCGCAGTGGTGCTGCCCTCGCCCAGGGTGATGTTGCCCGTGGTATCGCTGGCCGAATTGAGCAAGTGAATGGAGCCACGGGTGTCTACCGAGGTGCTGGCCAGGGCCACGCCGTTTTGCTGCACATTGTGCCCGCTCAGGGTGACGTCGCCGGTGGCAGCCATGATCAGGCCGTTGTTGATCACCGTTCCCGCCGTGCTGCCGGTTTTCAGGCTGGCGGCGACTTCGTTGCCACGGGTGGTGGAACGCTCGTTGCCCGCCGTGCCCACGCCTTTGCGGATGTAGAAACTGTCGCCGGCGGCCAGGGTGGTCTGGCCCTTGGCGGTGATGATCGTGCCGGCGTTTTCCACTTCGCTGCCGAGCAGCAAGGCATAGCCGCCCGCGTCGGTGGAGGTGGCGGCGTTGTGGGTCTGGATCAATGCACCGCGCTGTACCTCGACCTTGCCCGCCGCGTCGGTGAACGTCGGTTGTGTGCCATTGGTGTCGACATAGAGGCCGCGCTGGGTGAACTGGTCATCGGTGATCGTCGCGGCCGCCGCCACCAGGTTGCGCACATTGACCTGGCTGGTGCCGCTGAAGACCACGCCGTTACGGTTCATGATCATCACCGTGCCGGCGCCCTTGATCTGGCCCTGGATCTCGCTGGGCCGTGAATCAGGATCATTGACGCGGTTGAGCACCGCCCAGGTCGACTGCTGCTGGAAATCCACGGTGGTGTTGCGCCCGACGTTGAAGGTCTCCCAATTGAGGATCGCCTTGTCGGCGGTCTGCTCGATGCTCACCGTGGTCTTGCCGCCCGCCTGGGTCTGGGTCGGTGCCTTGGCGTTGGTCCAGCCCTGGGTCAGGCTGTTATCCACCTGCAGGCCGCCCTTGCCGAGGCCATCGGGAATCGTCGAGACCTGACCGAACGCCGCCTGCCGACCCGCCGCCTGCGCCGCCTGTTGCGCCGCAATGGCCGCGACCGTGGTGTTGAGCGTGCTGATGGAGCGCGCCAACTGCTGGTTGACCCGCGCCTGCTGGTTCAGCGTCGGTACCGACGGCATCTGCCCCGCATTGATCCGCGCCGCCGTCGTCGCCTGGGTCGCCCCCTTGGCCGCGAACCAGGCCGGGCTGAACGCCGTCGCCGCATGGGCATTGCCCGCCACCACCAACAAGGCAATGACCTGGGCCAGAGGCTTGAGGCGCAACACAGTCTGGGCGTGCGAGCCCTGGGCATTCAGCTTGAGCGTGGGTGTGCAGCGGACCATCGGGAATCTTCCTTCTTTGTAATCGCCAGGCGCAAGACAGGCTCACGTATGAGGGTTAGGCGGTTGGCGAGGGGCGGGACTGAACTTCTGTCATGCAAAGTTCATAAAGGGCTGCTAACGCAAAAAAATCAGCAACGGCACGGGCCGTTGCTGATCGGTGTTGCGGGTCGTTGAAAGCCTGGGTTACAGCGGACGACCGATGGCGTTGCAGACGCTGGTGTTACCGATGCCTTGAGCGCTGGAAGCGGTGGCGAAGGTGTCACGCACGGCTTTTTTCCAGTTGGCTGGCAACGGCACGAAGCGGTTGTTGTTGATGGCGGTGTCGTTGTTGATCAGATTGCCGTAGTGGCGGTTGAAGAACGCACGGACCTGGGTGGTCTGAGTGGCGTCGGCGTAGCACTGGCTGAAGATCACGTTAGTGAAGCCCAGGATCGGGTAGCCGCTGGACGGGTAAGCGAAAGTCGCCGGGCCGCTGGCGGTAGCCGCGAAGACCGGTACCCAGTTGTCCTGGTTGGTCGCGTCGATGAACGAACCATCAGCACGGGCTTCGGTTGGCGCAGGGATCTGGCTGATGGCGGTAGAAACGTTGGCAGGCGCAGGCGAAACACCGCCCACTTTGGCAACTTTGGTGGCGTCATCCAGACCGGCCAGGGTGGTCGCCGCGTAGTCCGGGCTCATGTAGGTGATCGCGCCATCTTGCGCGTTCAGCGCGGTCATTACGCCTTGGCTGCCGGTGGCTGCCACTGCGCCAGCAGGCAAGCCTGCACCGTAGCTGGACGAAAAGGTGGTGGTCACGGCGAACGGCTGCGTCTCAGCGCACTTGGCGTTGAGGAAGCGGGTGAACAGCTCGGTGGTACCGCTGGACTCGCTGCGGTAGATCACTTTGATCGCGCCGGTGCGACCCGAACCCGTGATCTGGCTCCAGTCGGTCAAGCGGCCCGAAAACACGCCGCACAGCTGGTTCACGCTCAGATCAACCGCGTTGGCACCGGCCTTGTTGAACGGAATGGCAACCGAAGTGGCCACCGAAGGTGCCTGGATCAATTTGCCCCAGGTCGGTTGCTTGTTGGTTTTGTAAGCCAACAGTTCGGCCGCCGTCAGCTTGGAATCGCTGCCTGCCCAGTGCACGTTCTTGTTGGTCACGCCAGCCACGAACTTGGTGTAGTCGTTGTTCAGGAACGCCGACTTGCCGTTGCCGCTGCCCACGCCGATGTAGGCGGCGAAGCCAGTGGTGAGGACGCCGGAGGTCTGGTAAAGCGGCTGTGGCAGGGTTGCGCCGCCGCCGTTGATGTCAGCCATTGCAGCCTGGGCCGAGCACAGTGCAGCGAGGGTCATGGATACCGCGAGAACGTTGCGCTTAAACATGAAGAATCTCCTTTCGTCGTGTTTGTACGTTTGGGGTAGATGGCTCTTGCATGACGCCATGGCTTCGGTCCCAAGGCCGTGATGCGGGGGTGGCCGGGGGGTGAAAACCATGGAGAGAAAGTCGCAGTTTCCGATGACAGATGTAGGAAAAAACCTCGGGAGGAAGCACTTGATTTTAAAAAGATTCTCGGGTGTTTCGGTCATGGTTTTGAGCGGTTTGGCGGCAGATGACAGCGAGGTTTCAGCGTGGGTTTCGTCAAGGCTGCACGGGCTGTGACAAGGGGCCTGGATATGACGGAATGAGGAACCCGAGGTTGGGGTCTGGCGATATTGGCCCGCCCCAAAAATCAACTGAACAGAAAAGCCCCAATGTGGGAGGGGGCTTCTGTGGCAAGCCAGCTCACCACAAGAGCCTCGTTTGCTAAGGTTATGTTTTCACCAAAGCCCCCCTCCCACATTTTTTACAGCGTGTCGTCAGGTGACGAGTTGGTTGATCTCGATGATCGGCAACAGCACCGCCATCACAATCACCAGCACCACGGCGCCCATGACTACGATCATCAGCGGCTCCAGCAACGCGGTCATGCCCATGGCGCGCCGTTCGATATCCCGCGACAGGGTTTGCGCCGCACGCTCCAGCATCGGCGGCAGCGAGCCGGTTTTTTCGCCGCTGGCGATCAGGTGGATCAGCACCGGCGGAAAGACTTTCTCCACCGCCAGCGCCGGCGCCAGGTTGACGCCTTCACGCACCTTGGCGGTGGCATCGTTGACGCACTGGCTCAGGCGCTCGTTGGACAAGGTCTGCCGCGCCGCCTCCAGCGCCCGCAACAACGGCACGCCGGCACCGCCGAGGATTGCCAGGGTCGAGGCAAACCGTGCCGTGTTCAGGCCCAGCACAAAGCGCCCGATCAGCGGCAGACGCAGCACGCGGCTGTGCCAATTCAAGCGCGCCACCGGGTTGCGCAGGTACAGGCGCCAGCTCCAGAAACCGCCGACGATCCCGGCGAAACACAGCCAGCCCCAGGCACGGATAAAGTCGCTGGCGTTGAGCATCGCCAGGGTCAGGCCCGGCAGGTCCTGGCGCGCCTGGGAAAACGCGCTGACCACCTGGGGCACCACGTAACTCAGCAAAAAAATCACAATGCCGATGGACACCAGCCCCACCACACCGGGGTAGATAAATGCAGTGAGGATTTTGCCGCGCAGGTTGTTGCGTTCCTCGATGTAGTCGGCCAGGCGCTCCATCACCTGGGCGAGGTCACCGGATTCCTCCCCCGCCGCGATCAACGCGCGGTAGATCGACGGGAAATCCCGTGGCCGCGCCGCCAGCGCATCCGCCAGGCGCATGCCGCCGCGCACGTCGCCACGCACGGCCGCCAACGTCTGGGCGATGTGCTTTTTCTCGGCCTGCTCCACCGTGGCACTCAGCGCCGCCTCCAGCGGCAGGCTGGCGCCGAGCAGGCTCGCCAGTTGCCGCGTGGCCCAGGCCAGGTCGTTGTCCGACAGCTTGGCGGCGAACAGGCTGCTGCCGGCGGTGGTGTGCTGATGGCCTTCGACCTGCACCAGCAGCGCGGTCAGGCCACGGCTGCGCAGCACGGCAAACGCCCCGCTCTGGCTGTCGGCCTCCAGGTGCCCGGCCTCGACGTTACCGTTGGCGTCGGCGGCTTCATAGCGATAGCGATTCATCAGGCGTCCCGTGTCACGCGCAGGATTTCTTCGGGGGCGGTGGCGCCGCTGCGTACCCAGCGCTCACCGTCCTCACGCATGCTGAACATCCCGGCCCGGCGCGCGGCGAGGCGCAAATCCTGCTCACCGGCGCCCTGGTGGATCAGGCTGCGCACATCGTCGTCTACGCAAAACAACTCATGGATACCGGTGCGGCCGCTGTAACCGACCTGGTTGCAATGTGAACATCCCACCGGACGCCAGGTGCCCGGCGCGGCCGGGTCTTCCTGCTTGCAATGGGGGCACAGGCGCCGCACCAACCGCTGGGCCAATACTCCCAGCAATGACGATGCCAACAGGAACGGCTCGACGCCCATATCGATCAAGCGATTGACCGCCGACACCGCGTCATTGGTGTGCAAGGTGGCCAGCACCAAGTGCCCGGTGAGCGAGGCCTGCACGGCGATCTGCGCGGTTTCCAGGTCGCGGATTTCGCCGATCATGATGATGTCCGGGTCCTGGCGCAGGATCGCCCGCAATGCCAGCGCGAAGGTCATGTCGATCTTGGCGTTGACCTGGATCTGGCTGATGCCCGGCAAGTCATATTCCACCGGGTCTTCCACGGTGAGGATATTGCTGGTGCTCGCATCCAGCCGCGCCAACGCCGCGTAGAGGCTGGTGGTCTTGCCGCTGCCGGTGGGCCCGGTGACCAGCACGATGCCGTGGGGCTGGCGGATCAACGTATCGAGGCGCGCCAGCAACTGCGCTTCCATGCCCAGGGTTTCCAACTGCAAACGCCCGGCCTGCTTGTCGAGCAGGCGCATCACCACCCGCTCGCCATGCCCGGTGGGCACCGTCGACACCCGAATATCAATCGGCCGCCCGGCCACACGCAAGGCGATACGCCCATCCTGGGGCAGGCGTTTTTCGGCGATATCGAGCTGGGCCATGATCTTGATCCGCGACACCAACGCACCGTGCAGCGCTTTGCGCGGCGACACCACATCGCGCAGCGTGCCGTCGACGCGATAGCGCACCACGGAATGGGTTTCGTAGGGTTCGATGTGGATATCACTGGCCTCATCGCGGGCGGCCTGAGTGAGCAAGGCGTTGATCATGCGGATCACTGGCGCACCGTCCTGGGTGTCGAGCAGATCGGTGATTTCGGGCATGTCCTGCATCAGGCGGTCGAGGTCCACTTCATTCTCGGCAGCACCGACCACAGCGGCGGCACTGCCCGTGTCGGCATAAGCGCTGGCGAGCAGGCCGTCGAGTTCGTCGTCGCGTACCTGCTCAATCGGCGACTCGCCAAACTGGCGCTGGACTTCACTGATGGACCACCCGGGGGTTGAAGGGCAGACGGTGAGCAGCATGCCTTCGTCGCCGGGCCGCAGAAGGATGCGCTGGGATTTGGCCCAGGCGTAGGGCAGCAGGCTCATACCCCTCTCCCACTGGAGTACACAGTCCAAATGTGGGAGGGGGCTTGCCCCCGATAGCGGTGGGTCAGTTGATTCATATGTGACTGACACACCCTCATCGGGGGCAAGCCCCCTCCCACATTTAGTTCTGTGTACAGCAGGCTCATGGCCGTGTCCCTGCCGGAATCGCCTTCTCCACCGAAGGCAACTGCGGCGCCTGCACATCCGGCATCGCCCAACTATGCTCCGGCTGCAAGCCACCCTGAGCCCGGCGCATATAGTCATACCGATTCAACGTAATCGCCCGCCCCGCCCCACTGTCACGAATGATGTAAGGCCGCAAAAAGACCATCAGATTGGTCTTGTTCACCGCCCGCCGCTCATTGCGAAACAACGCCCCCAGCCCCGGAATACTCGACAGCCACGGCACTGCGTCATTGCTCTGGCTATAACCATCCTGCAGCAAGCCACCCAGCACCATGATCTGCCCGTCATCCAACAGAATGCTGGTATCAATCGCCCGCTTGTTAGTCACCGTCCCCGCGGCCACCGACGCCCGGGAATCCACACTGCTGACTTCCTGATAGATATCCAGCTTCACCGTGCCGCCCTCGGAAATCTGCGGGCGCACGTTCAACTTGAGCCCCACTTCTTCACGCTGCACGGTCTGGAACGGGTTGTTGCTGGTGCCCCCGCCGCCGGTGACATAGCTGCCGGTGACAAACGGAATCGTCTGCCCCACAAAAATGCTCGCCGCTTCGTTGTCCAGGGTCAGCAGGTTGGGCGTGGACAGCACGTTGGTGCCGCCCTTGCTCTTCAAGGCGCGGGCCAGCACCTTGAGGTCGAGCACCTTGCCGATCCCTGGAATATCCACGGTGCCGTTGACCAGGCCGATGTTCAGGCCCTTGGGCAATACATCAATGCTGGTGGGACTGGCGGGTGTGCCGTTCAAGCCGCTGCCGCCGAGGTTGACCCCACCAAACCCGCCGCTGCCCGCCAGGTTGCCGGCCTGCCATTGCACGCCGAACTCGGTAGCGTCGTCCTCACCCACTTCCACGATCAGGCTTTCGATCACCACCTGGGCGCGGCGCTGGTCGAGCATGTCGATCACTTCGCGCAGGTTGCGGTACAGCGGGTCCGGCGCGGAGATCAACAAGGTGTTGGTGGTGGCGTCGGCCTGGATGGTCACGCCGCCGGCGCTGAACGCGGTGTCCTGGTCCTTGGACGGGCTGCCGGTAGCTTGCGGGTCCTGGCCATAGCTCGATTGCACGCCGCTGCCGGTGGGCGTGCCGCTGCTGTTCTGCGCGTTGCTGGCTGGGGTGGTGGTCTGGCCGTTGCCGCCCATGGCACTGAGTTTGCCGCGCGCCTCGTCGCTGACGCCGGAATCGCTCTCGCCGGTCAATAACCCGCGCAGCGACTGGGCCAGCTTGCCCGCCTGGGCGTTGCGCAGGTACACCACGTGCATATTGCTGGGGTTACTCTGGGCGTTGTCGAGCTTGTAGATCAGGTTGCGCGCCAGCTCGGTGCGTTCGGGGCTGCCGGAGCGAATGATGATCGAGTTGGAACGCGGATCGCCGATCACATTGATCTTCTGGGTCTGGTCGGCGCCCTGGGTTTCGAGCAGTTCGGCGACCATGGCGGCGATGTCGACAGCGATGCCGTTCTGGATCTGCACCACGTCGGTGTCAATGGCGCTGGGGGTGTCGATGCCACTGATGATCTGTGCAACCCGCGCCAGGTTTTCCGCATAGTCGGTGATGACGATGCTGTTGTTGCCGGGGTAAGCGTTGATCGGGTTGTTCGGCGACACAATGGGGCGCAGCACCGGGATCAGGTTCACCGCGTTTTCGTATTGCAGGCGGAAGGTGCGGGTCTGCATGCCACTGCTGCCAGCGCTGTAGATCGGCCCGCCGAGCAACTTGGCATCGGCCTCCGGCACCACCTGGGCCACGCCGCCTACATCCACCACGCTAAAGCCCTGCATGCGCAACGCGGCCAGCAGCATGTCGTAGGCCTGATGCGCGGGGACCTGGCCTTCGCTGACCAGGGTCAGGTTGCCCTTCACACGCGGGTCCACCAGAAATTGCTGGCCGGTGGCACGGGACAGTGCGCGCACCACCGCCTGGATATCGGCGTCGACGAAGTTGAGTTGCACCGGTTGGTCGCCCAACGGGTTACGCGCCTTGACCGTCGCCGGGGCCTGGCCACGGGCGCTGTTGGTCACCCGATGCTGCACGGCGGGCTTGGGGACAAGTTCGCGCTGGCGATCCAGCACGCTATCGCCGCTGCGGCGCGTGTCGGCCAACGGCTGGCCGAGTTCGCTGTCCACCAGCAACGGCTTGGGCGCCTCCTGGCTGCTGCATGCACTGAGCGCCAGCAACAGCAGTGGCGCGGCCATACGAAAAGGGGGGACTGACCACTTCATGAAGCTTCCTTAGCGCCAAGCGCCTGATCCATGCGAACGGTCCCGGACACAGTGCCGGCCGAGGTGTCGACGGCGTCCGGGGCACGTTGCAAACGCGCCTCGGACACTTCCAGAGAAAATGAACGGGGATTGCCCAGCAACCAGCCCACCACGGCGTCGGCCGGGGCGTTGTCGAAGGTCAGGCGCCAACCGCCGGCGTCCAGCGCCTGCAACTGGTAATGGCCTTGCAGACCGGCGCTGTCCAGGGCCTGGCGCAGCGCCGCCTCATCGGCGGGCCGAGGCGCGGTGACGTCCTGCAACAGCACCTGCAAGGCGGCGGCCTGGGCGCGCAGCTTGGGGGTTTCGGCTTGCCAATAGTCGATCTTCTTCAACGCGGGCTGGACCAGCACCAGCCAGGTCAACAGGCTCGCCAGCACCAGGCCGACGCCCACCAGCATGCGTTTTTCACGCAGGGCCAGGCCGTTCCAGAACACCTGGGTCTGGCCGCGCATGCGGTGCCATTTATTCATCGCCGGCTCCCGGTTTTTCTGCGACCTGCGCGGGGGCAATGCTCCAGCCATGGTCGTCCCGCGTGGCGGCAAACCCTGCCTGCGCCAAGGCCGCCTGCCACTCGTCCTCGACGGCCGGGCTACGGCTGTCGGCCAGCAACGCCAGTTGCAAGCGTCCGTGTTCGAAGGTCAGGGTGTCGACGCTGCCCACCATGAACGGCAACTGGCTGCCCACCAGTTGCAGCAGGCTGGGAAAGCGTTGGCCGGGATCGGCGGCGGCGCCGGTCTGGCGTGCCGTCAGTTGCTGGCGGGCCTGCTGCAACGGATTGAGCACCACCGGCAACTCGGGAAACGCCTGGCGTACCTGCTGGCTCATCAACGCTTTGAGCCGCAAGCCTTCATCCGCCTGGCGGGCGGCATACAGATTGAGGCCAACCGTCCAGACCAGCGCAGCCAGCGCGACACAGGCCAGCGCCCGGCCCCACCCACCCTTGGAGCCTTCGCGCAGGCGTGCGTGCAAACCCCAGGCGGGCACGGCACCGGCCCAACGTTGCGCAGCGTCCACCAGCGGCATATCGAGGGCCTGCAACCCCAGCGGGTGCACCGCCGCTTGTTGCAGGCTGTCGCGGGTCAACAAACAGCCTTCGTCCAGCGCCGCTGCGCCCACGGGCAACGCGTAGGGCGCCGGGTACAGGCCGCGCAGTTTGAGTTGCGCCAGCGCCAGGACCTGACCGAGCCGCTCCAGCCCGGCCTTGGGCACCCAGCCGACCTGCACGCGGCCGTCGCTTTCCCGGGGGCCGTGGGCCACGTGCATCTGCTCCACCGGGCCGAGGATCAACGCCTGGGCCGCGCAGGCCACGGCGGCCTGGGTTTTGGCGGCGGGCAATGGCGGCAATTCGAGGCTCGTCAGCAGGCTGTCGCGGGGGTGCAGAAAACAGTCCACCGCGTGGCGGCCCTTGCCCAATTGCACCAGGCTTTCATGACCTTCGCGGACCACCGCGCCACGCTCCAGCCAGGCCCATTTCACCCGACTGTCGACCCTCAATTCAGCCAGCGGCGGCAAGGCAATGCGCAAGCGTTTCATACGCCCACCCGCGACCAGATCACCTGGGGCCGGCGACTCTCCGGACGGTGCAGCAGCGCATCAAGGGTCACCCGCCGTTGCGCCTGCCGCGCCTGGCCCTGCAGGCGAAACCACTCGCTGGTGATGCCCACCTGCACCGTGTCCACCGCCACCTGCGGCAAGTGCAGACGGTTGACGAAATCCCCCCGGTTGATAAACCAGTGCCCGCCGTCACGTTCAGCCACCAGCGCCTGGGCCTGGGACAGGCTCAGTTGCGGCACCACGGCGCTGAGCACTTCGGCGCGGGCGGTGTTGCCGTTGACCCAGGTGACGTCGGGCAGCACGCTGATATAGGTCTGCAGGCGCTGCACGACCTCGGGTTCGAGGCCTTCGATACCACTCAAGTCATCCAGGCTGCGCAGCATCGGGTATCTGGCGGGCGTGTCGAGTTGCTCATAGGACGCGATCACGCGCTGGCTGATGCGCCGGCTCACGGCCGGGTCAACGCCGATCAGGCGGCACAGGCGTTCGAAGCTCTGCACTTGCTCGACATCCACCCGCTGGCGATTGACCAGGTTGCGCAGGTTGAACTTGCCCTGCTCGTCTTCAACCCGGCCTTCGAACGCACCGCCCTGGGCACTGGCCCACGGCTGGTCCAGGCGGGTCAGCACGTCTTTCTGGCGCGCTTCCCACAACATCTGCCGGCTGCGCTCAAGGCCGCCTTGCAACAGCCACTGGCCCTGGATGCGCATCTGCTCGGCTTCCAGGCTGCGGGTAAACACGCTCTGGCGCGTGAGCATGGCGCCGGCGATCACCGCCACCACGGCGGCGATCAGCAGCGCGCTGATAATCGCCATGCCGCGCTGCTTCACCACTGGGGGCGAATACCGTTTCATGGCGCGCCTTACAACTGCCAGGAGCCAATATCGGCATTCACACCATCGCCATCCGGCTGGCCATCGGCGCCGAGGGAAAACACATCGACTTCGCCGTTGGCGCCCGGATTGAGGTAGTGGTACGGATGACCCCACGGGTCATTCGGCAAACGGTCGAGGTAGGCGCGCCAGCTGGTGTTCTTGGCATCCGCCGGGCGCTCCACCAGCACTTTCAGGCCCTGGTTCATGTTCGGGTAGGTGCCGTGGTCGAGGCGGTAGAGTTTCAGTGCCTGCATCAAGCCGCCGATGTCTTGCCTGGCCGCCGTGGCCCGTGCCTGGTCCGGCCGATCGAGCACCTTGGGCACCACCATCGCCGCCAGGATCCCGAGGATGACCACCACCACCATGATCTCGATCAAGGTAAAGCCACGCTGGCCGCGAGGGCCTGGCAATGGGGACGTTAGGCGCGCGATATCCATCTCGACATTCCTTGGGTGAGTGCATTTCGTGGCGCAGTGTTGCAAGAACACATGTCAGTCGTATTGAAAATCCTCGGGAGGTTCGGTCGCCAATCGGTCAACTCGCGGCGCTAGTCTGCGGGCCTGTTTCCAGGCTTTGAGAGCGCCATGTACGGCCATCGCAACGAGCGAGGATTTACCCTGATTGAAGTGCTGGTGGCGCTTGCGATCATTGCCGTGGCCATGGCCGCCGCTGTGCGTGTGGCCGGGTTGATGACCCAGAGCAACGGGCTGTTGCGGGACAAGTCGATGGCGCTGCTGGCGGCGCAAAGTCGCCTGGCGGAAGCCCGGTTGGAGGGCAGTCTGCGCAGCGGCAAGCAGACCATCGAGTGCGACCAGGGCCGCCTGAAACTGCGCTGCGAGCAGACCGTCAGCGCCGATGGCCCG
This sequence comes from Pseudomonas sp. SR18, assembly GCF_023701505.1. Taxonomy (NCBI): domain Bacteria; kingdom Pseudomonadati; phylum Pseudomonadota; class Gammaproteobacteria; order Pseudomonadales; family Pseudomonadaceae; genus Pseudomonas; species Pseudomonas sp. SR18. The sequence goes on from NZ_JAMQAU010000019.1 coordinate 81,079, forward strand.
CTGTTTAAGATCACCGTCCTGGTGCTCGACGCCAGTCGCGAAGCGCCGCCCCTGGCGCGCCTTGCCACTCAGGTCATGGCCGAGTGAGGCGCGGCAATGCGGGAGCGTCCGGCAGCTTGTCGAGGTTGACGCGCAGTTTCTCGCCGCCCCGCTCAATCTCCACACCATCGCCTTCGATGGCCGTCAGCCGCACGCCGGGGCTCAGGCGCTCACCCAATAGAAAGCTGCGCGGCGGGCCGTCGTTGAGGCTGAGGATCGCCACCGCACCGCGCGCGCCGGCGAGCACGCCAGTGACCTTGACCTGCAACGCCGTCGGCGCATTGGAAAACCATTGCAGCGCCGGGTTATCACTGCGTGCCGCCAGGGCCTGCGGGGTGGCCTGGGGCGTATGGGATTGCGCGGAGGTGAGCAACAGTGGCGTCCACACTACCCCGCCGGCCAAGGCCGCCAGCAGCGCGCCGATCTGCACGCCCTGGGCGGGGGAAAATCGCAGGGAAAAAGCCATGGGTGGGACCTCCTGTTTGTCCGAGTCTCCAGCGTACAGGCCAATTCGCACGTTTTTATTTCACAACCTCGCCAGTTCAGCAGGTGCCCCGCGATGAAACAACACGGCTTCACCCTGATCGAGCTGATGGTCGTGCTGGTGATCATCGGCATTGCCAGTGCCGCCATCAGCCTGAGCATCAAGCCCGACCCGCTGCACCTGCTGCGCAAAGACGCCGAGCGCCTGAGCCAGCTGTTGCAAGTGGCCCAGGCCGAAGCCCGCGCCGACGGCCGCCCGATTACCTGGCGCGCCGATGCCAAGGGGTTTCGCTTCAATCGTCGCAGTGAGGACGGAATGGGCATGGAGGCGTTCAAGGGCGATGCCCAATTGCGCCCACGTCTATGGGAGAGCCCGTCGATGCAGATCAACATCGAACCCAGGCAGACCCTGGTACTCGATGCCGAGTGGATCAACCCACCCGTGCGCGTGGTGCTGTCCGACGGGCAACACAGCCTCAGCCTGCAACGGGATGCCGCCGGTTTGATGCGTGTGGTGAGCCTGCCATGAAGCGCGCTGAACAAGGTTTTACGCTGATCGAAGTGATGGTCGCGATCATGCTCATGGCGGTAGTCAGCCTGATCGCCTGGCGCGGGTTGGACAGCGTGACCCGTGCCGATCATCACCTGCAGGCGAGCACGGAACAGACTGAGGCCATGTTGCGCGTACTGAACCAGCTGCAACGGGACATCAGCCTCAGGGCCAGTGTGGAACTGACTGTGCCGAAAGACGGCGCCGATGGGTTGGCTGGCGTTTCCGTTCGCAGCTCCGACAGCAAAGGGTTTCAGTTGGACGTAATCCGCAGTGCCCCCGTGGCAGGCGATGGCTTGCAGCGGGTGCGCTGGTGGCTCAAGGGCGACAGCCTGTATCGCGCCGCCGCGCCGGCGCGGGATCGGTTTCCGTTACCGGCGGCCAAGGATGGGGTCGTGGTGTTGACCGGGGTCAGCGATTTGCAGGTGCGGGTGTGGGAGGCGGACAAGGGCTGGCGCCAGTTGAGTGGGAATCGGCGGGCGGATCCGCTGGGGTTGGAGATTCGGTTGGTCAGGCAGACGGCGCAGGGGGTGGAGCGGTATCGGCAGGTGCTGGGGCCTTTGCGGGTGGGGGGCGACTGAGATCAAAAGCCAGCGCCGATGCTGGCTGACATCGGTCTGATATGGAGATCCAAATGTGGGAGGGGGCTCAACCATAAGCCGCCGTTACTCCAACAACGGATATGTACACCGACAAACTGCCATCGGAGCATCGGTATCTACACAACGTTGGCATCATCCTGAACCTGTGGCGAGGGGGCTTGCTCCCGCGACTGCTCTAGAGCCGACGACTATCCGACTGATGCTCCGCGATTGAACTGTGGGAGGGGGCTTGCCCCCGATAGCGGCCTGACAGCCGACCGGGATGTTGGATCAGAACGAGTACATATCCGTTCCTGCGGTCACGGCAGCTATGGGTTCCGCCCTTACGGCGGCTCACTTTTGAAGAGCGCAAAAGTAAGCAAAACGCTTCGCCCCACCACTCGGCACCTCGCCTAGGCTCGGTGTGCCCGTAATCCGACAGTGATTTGGGGGGCCGCCGCCACGCGCCATCCATGGCGCGGGGCGGCTAAACCGGCATCCCTGCCGGTTTACCCCCCAAATCACTGTCGAATTCCGGCCAGCGTGGTTTAACGGGGCGCCTTAGATCAAGATCAAGATCAAGATCAAAAGCAAGATCAAGGGCGGCTTGCTTCGCATCGTGGTTACCGTTGGACTCGCAGCCCAGCGCGGGACAAGCCCGCTCACCACAACAGCCTATTTGCCATAGATTCACCATCCATTGAAAGATGTGTAGATACGCATGCCTCGATGAGGGAGTGTCAGTTGATGCAACTTTGACTGACCCACCGCTATCGTCGCACCGCCCCTCCCACATTTGGGCTGGGTTCAACTGAAGAGACCTGGCCTAACTCAACAAAACAACGCCCCCAGGCAACTCCGTACACTTGGCCCCATACGCATCCCGAATCAACAGCGCCACGCCCGCCAACTGCTGCAGACTGAACCGCGCCTGCACCCGCCGTCGTCCCAGTTCTTTATTGAGCAGCACCAGCATCCCCGGCCGATAGCGGTTGATTTCATCCACCACCGTCGCCAGCGTCGCGTTATCGAACACCAGCACCTGCTCACGCCAGGCCACCACCGCCTGCGTGTCCACCGTCGTCACGGCACTGACCCCGGCAGCGTCATAGCTTATTTGCCGACCACTGCCCAAACTCAGACTGTTGCCGCCAACGTCCACCGACAGCGATCCTTCGATGCAGGTGACGCACACCCGGTGATCGGTATGCCGCACATTGAAGCGCGCCTGCGCCGCACTCACCCAGCCTTCCCCGGCCTGGACCTTGAGCGGTTGCGCAATATGGGCGACGACCTCGACCTCGCCTTCGAGCAGTTCAATCCCCTGCCCCACCCGGCTGATGCGTGTCTGCGTGTTGAGTTCCAGGCTCACGCCGTCGCTCAACAACACTTGGCGCTGCTCGCCGACCTCGGTGCGATAGTCCGCCGTGAGCCCGGAAAAACCGCCTGGCACACCGACGCGCACCATCACCACCGCCGCCGACGCGGCAATCGCAGCACCGAGGAATGCGCGACGCCCGAACTGACGCGGCGCAGACGTTTGCTCCAGCGCCGGTGCCAATTGCTGCCACAACCCTTTGGCCTGTTCAAACGCCTGGGCATGCTCATTACTCTGGTCGCACCAGGCTTTGAGGGCCTTGGCATCGGCCACGGTGGCGCGGCCCGAGGTCAGCAGGAGCAGCCAGTCGCGAGCTTCATCGTGCAAGGGGCTGGCGGCGGACGGCCGGGCGAGGGAGAGGCTAAAAATGTTCAAGCGCGCACATACTCACGGTTTTATCAGGGACTCAACACTAAGACGGTTTTCCGGCGCCGGGACCGAACCGCTGGATCACTTTTCTTTCCAGACGCTTGGCGCAATGCCCCAGGGCGGCCTTGATTTCTTTCTCCACCATGCGCGTGGAGATGCCGAAGCGTTGGGAGATTTCCAGGTGCGGCGCTTCTTCCAGGCGGGCGGCGATCAGGATCTTGCGGCGGCGCGCGGGCAGTTCATACAGGGCTTTGACCAGGGACTGGATTTCACGCTGGCCACCCACCACCCGCGACGGGTCCTGGGCTTCGTCGGCGCTTTGCAGCAATTCTTCCACCTCGCTGCCGGTGAGCAAGCGGGCGTCGGCTTGGCGGCGGTCGGCGGCGATGTTCAGGGCCATGCGGTACAGGTAGGCATTGGGTTGCGCCAGGTTCGGCGGCACTTCCATGCGGTCGACCCGCAGGTAGGTTTCGTGCAGGACGTCGTTGGCCAGGTCTTCCGAGCCCAAGCGCTTGCGCAAGCGCACCTTGAAGTCTTCGTAGGATGCCAGGAACAAGCTGACCATCGTACTGTGCCCGGTATTTTTCATCCGCCCGAGGCTCCTTTTACGGCTGTGCATTCCATGCGTGTTCCTGTGGTGTCGGGCATCAAGAGCAAAGTCAGTGGTTGGCGCAGTGAACTCGGCGCCGGGCGTTCCACCCGCGCAGCGCCGAGGCCGCGAACCAGTGCTTCATCGCGTTGTTCATCGCCGGTGGAGCTGACCAGCCGGCTGTGTTCGATCCTGCCGTCGCGGTTGACCCACACCTGCACCAGCGCACGAAAACTGCCGGGCCGGGTCAGGGGCGAACGGCACAGGCTGGTCTCGATGGCCTGCTGCAAGGCCGTCGCGTAGCTGTTATTGATCCGCGCAGCGCTGCGGGCCGCCGCACCACGAGCCGGGGGCGGTTGGCTGACCTCGGGCAACTGCAAGGTAAACGCATCGCTGCGTGCATAACGTGCCATCAGGCCGCTCCCCGTCAGCAACATCGCCAGAGCCTCCTGCGCCGTGAAACGACCGCGCACTCCAAAGGAGCGACGGCCCCGCGTCAATTCGCGGTCCACCAGCACCGCCATCCCGGTGGCGCGGCTGTAGGCTTGCAAGGCATGTTCAAGGTCTTGCGCGGGCAGGTTCAGTAACAACGGCGGCGACTGTGCCCGCGCAGCGCTGCCGCCGGCCAGCAGCAACAGCAAGACCAGGGCGCATACGGCGCGCCTCCAGGCCCCCTGTTCACCCCCTGCGTTGCATCGCTGCACGGCCGACGCGCCCTAGAAAACCGTCATCCTGAGGCCCGTTTATGAACCTGATGTTACGGTGATAGCAAAAAAAACATCACGGTGACGAGAAGCCGGCTGCACTAGACTCCAAAGCCTTACCGGCCCACTCCCTCGGGCCTGCCAGGAGGCCATGATGAAGCTGCTCCCGACGCTCGCCAGCCTGTTGCTGTGCGCCGCCCTGCCCTTGCTCGCCCACGCCGACAACGCGCCCGGCGGTTGCACCGAAGTCACGGTGGATGGCTACAAGGCGCCCGACTATGGCTGCCTGGGCCAACACATGGGCAATGACACGAATGCAGCCAAGGCCGCGAAAAAAAACCGTGAGGCGCAAAACCTGTCCGTGGAAAAACGCCCGCCAAACGCCGTGGGCTTATCCACCCCGGCGGCAACCAGCGTGCGCATGGGCAATACCTTTGGTACATCGGTCAAGCCGCAACGGCCGTGAGCCTGGGGGGCAAGCCCCCTCCCACAAGGGTTATTCGGTAGATTGGAGAGCGAGGCTCAGGCCGCGTGGCTTTCCTTCTTCAAACTCTCCATATCGATCACGAACCGGTACTTCACATCGCCCTTGAGCATCCGCTCATACGCCTCGTTGATACCCTGGATATCGATCATCTCCACATCCGAGACAATCCCGTGTTTGGCGCAGAAGTCCAGCATGTCCTGGGTTTCCTGGATGCCGCCGATCAACGAGCCGGCCAGGCTGCGACGCTTGAAGATCAGGCCGAATACCGCTGGCGACGGGTGCGGGCTGTCCGGGGCGCCGACCAACGTCATGGTGCCGTCGCGCTTGAGCAGGTTGAGAAACACGTCGAGGTTGTGCGGTGCGGCGACGGTGTTGAGGATGAAATCCAGGCTGTTGGCGACCTTGGCCATTTCATCCGGGTTCTTCGACACCACCACCTGGTCCGCGCCCAGGCGCAGGCCGTCTTCGCGTTTGTTGGGGGAAGTGGTGAACAGCGTGACGTGCGCGCCCATGGCATGGGCGATCTTCACCGCCATGTGGCCCAGGCCACCGAGGCCGACCACGCCGACCTTCTTGCCGGGGCCGACCTTCCAGTGATGCAGCGGCGAATAGGTGGTGATGCCCGCGCACAGCAACGGCGCCACCGCAGCCAGGTTGGAATCGTCGTGGGAGATGCGCAGCACGAACTTTTCCTTGACCACGATGCTGTCGGAGTAACCGCCGAAGGTGTTTTCACCGCCGAATACCGGGCCGTTGTAGGTGCCGGTAAAGCCGTTCTCGCAGTACTGCTCTTCGCCTTCGGCACAGGATGGACAGTGCTGGCAGCTGTCGACCATGCAGCCGACACCGGCCAGGTCGCCCACCTTGAATTTTTTCACGTTGGCGCCCACCGCCGTTACGCGGCCGACGATTTCATGGCCGGGTACCGAGGGGTACAGGGTGTTGTTCCACTCGTTGCGCGCGGTGTGCAGGTCGGAGTGGCACACGCCGCAATAGAGGATGTCGATCTGTACATCGTCCGCCCCTGGCGCACGGCGCTCGAAGGTGAAGGGCTTGAGCGAATCCTTGGAGTCCCGGGCGGCGTAGCTGTAGGTCTTGGCCATTTCGTTCACCTGCGTGATCAGACTGTGGAGGTCAGTGGACCAGCATAGACGCTGAACCGTTCAACCGAGCACACCCGTACAAGCCCTTCGTCAGGTTTACGGCAATAGTGCGCCAGCGTCTTATCGCCCCCCTCAACCAGGAGTTTTCCATGAGCACATTCGTTGCCAAAGACGGTACCCAGATCTATTTCAAGGACTGGGGCAGCGGTAAACCCGTGCTGTTCAGCCACGGCTGGCCGCTGGATGCCGACATGTGGGAATACCAGATGGAATACCTCAGCAGCCGTGGCTACCGCACCATCGCGTTCGACCGCCGTGGCTTTGGCCGCTCGGACCAGCCGTGGACCGGCAACGACTACAACACCTTCGCCGACGATATCGCGCAACTGATCGAACACCTGGACCTCAAGGACGTGACCCTGGTGGGCTTCTCCATGGGCGGCGGCGACGTGGCGCGCTACATCGCCCGTCACGGCAGCGCCCGGGTTGCCGGGCTGGTGCTGTTGGGTGCAGTCACGCCGATCTTCGGCCAGCAGCCGGATTACGCGCAGGGTGTACCGTTGGAAGTGTTCACCGGCATCAAGGCCGGCCTGCTCAAGGACCGTGCGCAGTTCATCGCGGACTTCAACACGCCGTTCTTCGGTCTCAACAAGGGGCAGACGGTCTCCGAAGGCACCCTGAGGCAGACCCTGCAAATCGCCATGCTGGCGTCCCTCAAGTCGACCGTGGATTGCGTCACCGCTTTCTCCGAAACCGACTTCCGTCCGGACATGGCCAAGATCGACGTGCCGACCCTGGTGATCCACGGCGATGGTGACCAGATCGTGCCGTTCGAAACCACCGGTAAAGTGGCCGCCGAGATGATCAAGGGCGCCGAGTTGAAGGTCTACAAGGACGCGCCCCACGGGTTTGCCGTGACCCACGCCCAGGCATTGAACGAAGACTTGCTGGCGTTCCTCAATCGCTGAAACCGCTCTCCTTATTCGGCCGGGTTTACCCGGCCTTTTTTTATTCAGGCAAAACGCTGGCCGAGCACAAAGCGCCCCGGCCCGGCAATCAGCACGCTGGTGAAGATGATCAGCAGCAACCAGCCGAACTGCCCTTCAAACACCGTCCACTGCGGATGCACCACCACCATGGCGATCAACAGCACCGCCAGGATCGGCAGGCACGCCAGGCGCACCCACACGCCGGCAACGATCAGCACCGGGCACAGCACTTCGGCAAAGATCGCCAGCAGCAGCGTGACGTGGGCGCCGAGGTGAAACGGGTCTTCGATCAGTTGCAGTTGTTCGTTGTAGTTGAGCACCTTGGGCACACCATGCACCCATAGCAGGAACAGCGCCCCGCTCGCCCGTAGAAACAACAGCCCCAGATCCTGATGTCTTGATTCGCTCATAGGTGCTCCCTGTTGGTTGAACGGTGGATTGTGTCCACTGAGCAGCGCGCAAGATTGCAAGCCTGTGCTGTTGTTCATGATCGCCGCCGGGGCGATAGTGGTCGCCCTGGCACTGGAACTGGGCATGCTTTGGCTGAACCGCCGGCCGCCCGATGCGGTCCCACTCCATACGCTCATCGCTGCAGGTAATTTCAAATGACACTCCCTAACGACATGACCCTGATCGAAATCACCAGCCCCGGTGGCCCAGAGGTGCTGCAACCGCGCCAGGCGCCAACACCTGTGGCCGGTCCCGGCGAGATCCTGATCCGCGTGCACGCCGCCGGGGTCAATCGCCCCGACGCCCTGCAACGCGCAGGCAAGTATCCGATGAAACCCGGCATGAGCCCGATTCCAGGTCTGGAAGTGGCCGGTGAAGTGGTGGCGCTGGGCGACGGCGTGACCGAGTTCGGCCTCGGCGACAAGGTATGCGCCCTGACCAATGGCGGCGGTTACGCGCAGTTTTGCACGGTGCCCGCCGGCCAGGCCTTACCGATCCCCGAAGGCATGGACTGGATTCAAGCCGCCGCCGTGCCGGAGACCTTCTTCACCGTGTGGGCCAACCTGTTCGGCCTGGGCGATGCGCATACCGGCCAACGGGTGCTGATCCATGGCGGCACCAGCGGCATCGGCACCACCGCACTGATGTTGTGCCGAGAGTTCGGCATCCAGGCCTTCGCCACCGCAGGCAGCGCCGACAAGTGCGCAGCTATCGCGAAGCTGGGCGCCAAGCCGATCAATTACCGCGAGCAGGCATTTGCCGAGGTCATCGCCCAACAGACCGACGGCCAGGGTGTGGACGTGATCCTCGACATCATGGGTGGCTCGTACCTCAACAACAACCTCAAGGCACTGGCCATGGACGGGCACCTGGTAATGCTCGGCTTTCTCGGCGGCGCCAAGGCCAATGACGTCGACCTGCTGACCATCCTCGGCAAACGCGCGGTGATCACCGGCTCGCTGCTGCGCGCACGCACCAAGGAAGAAAAAGCCGCGATTGCCGAACAGCTGCGCGAGTACATCTGGCCGGTGCTGGAGGCCGGGCGCTGCTTGCCGATCATCGACCAGGTGTTTGACTACACCGACGCCGCCAAGGCCCATGCACGGATGGAAGGTGGGGATCATATTGGGAAGATTGTGTTGCGGGTCGCGTAACCAGCAGGCACTAGACATCAAATGTGGGAGGGGGCAAGCCCCTCCCACATTGATTGCATGACTACCCGAGGTACGTGGGATAGTCGATATACCCCTCCTCACCGCCACCATACATCCCTGCCTCGCGCAGCGGATTCAATGGCCAGCCATTAAAAATCCGCTGCGGCAGGTCCGGGTTGGCAATGAACGGCCGCCCGAATGCGATCAAATCCGCCAGCCCGGCTTCGACCAGTTTCGCGCCGCGTTCAGCGGTGTAGCGACCGGCATAGATGATGCGACCGCTGAAGGTGCTGCGCACGGCTTCACGGAAGCTGTCAGGCAGGATCGGCGCGTTGTCCCAGTCGGCCTCGGCGATGGACACATAGGCAATGCCCGACGCCTCCAACACCTTGATCGCTTCGATATAGGTGTGGTGCGGGTCTTCTTCCACCAGGCCGATGTACACACGGTCTTCGTCAGTGCCGCTGAACAACGGCGAGAACCGCACGCCAAGGCGTTCCGGACCGACGACGGCGCTGACTGCTTCGACGATCTCACGCAGAAAACGCAGGCGGTTTTGCAGCGAGCCGCCGTATTCATCATCGCGGGTGTTGGAATGGGCCGAGATGAACTGATTGACCAGGTAACCATTGGCCGAATGGATTTCCACCCCGTCGAACCCGGCATCCACGGCGTTGCGCGCCGCCTGGGCGTAATGCCCCACCAGTTGCTTGACCTCAGCGGTGCTCAACGCGCGCGGCACCGGGGGTTGCACCAGTTCGCCGGCGCCAGGGCCGGTGGCGATGAAGGCTTTGGCTTGCAAGGCCGCCAGCGCAGAAGGCGCCACCGGTGCTGCACCGCCTGGCTGCAAGGCGTTATGGGAGACGCGCCCCACATGCCACAGTTGGGCGAAGATCACCCCGCCGTCGGCATGCACCGCGTCGGTGACTTTGCGCCAGCCGTCGATCTGCGCCGGGGTGTAGATGCCCGGTGTCCACGCGTAACCCTGGCCACGGGGTTCGATCTGCGTGCCTTCGCTGACCATGAACCCGGCGCTGGCACGCTGGCGGTAATACTCGGCCATCAGGTCGGTGGCGATATCGCCGGGCTGGGCGCTACGCTGGCGGGTCAGCGGGGGCAGCACAACACGGTTGGTCAGCGTGTGATGGCCCAGTTTTACCGGGGTACTTAAAACGGTGTCAGTCATGGTTTTTTCCAAATTCGGGGCGCACGAAAGCATTGGCGACTCTATTGAGTCGCCAACGAATCGAGTGGTTGATTAAGTTAAGCGGTGAGTTTCAGCAGGGCCTTGGCCACATCGCTGGAGCTGCCGGGGTTCTGCCCGGTGACCAGCAGGCCATCGACGAGCACGAAGGATGCCCAGTCGGCGCCCTTCTCGTACTTGCCGCCCAGCTTCTTGAATTCATCTTCAATCAGGAACGGCACCACGCTGGTCAGGCCTACGGCTTCTTCTTCAGAGTTGGAGAAGCCAGTCACGCGACGACCCTTGATCAACGGCTCACCATTGACCGCCTTGACGTGACGCAGCGCGCCCGGCGCGTGGCAGACAAAACCGATGGGCTTGCCGGCACGCTCAAACGCTTCGATCAGTGCGATGGACACCGGCGACTCCGCCAGGTCCCACAACGGGCCGTGACCGCCTGGGTAGAACACCGTGTCAAAGGCATCCACGTTGACTGTGTCCAGCTTGACGGTGTTGGCCAATGCCTGCTGCGCGACCAGGTCGGCGGCGAAGCGGCGGGTCTGCTCGGTTTGCGCATCCGGCTCGTCGCTGACCGGGTCCAACGGCGGCTGGCCACCGGCTGGGGAGGCCAGCACCACGTCGGCGCCGGCGTCCTTGAATGCGTAATACGGCGCGGCAAACTCTTCGAGCCAGAAGCCGGTCTTGCGCCCGGTATCGCCAAGCTGGTCGTGAGAGGTCAGTACCATTAATACTTTTTTCATTTTCCAGTGCCTCGATCAGTGAATATCAGTGTGTTCAGGGCAACCCAACAGCTGTCGGGTCAGCAACAACGCCTCATCAAACGGCGCGGATGTCAGGGTGATCTTGCTCATGACGCTGCTCCCCAGCCACAGCGCGTACAGCTGCTGGGCCAAGTCCTGCGGGCGGTGCTGAAGCCGCAATGAGCCGTCTTCAATGCCGCGCTGCAGCGCCACGGCGAGTAATGCAATGGTGCGCGAAGTGCCGCGTTGCAGGGCCAGACGCATCGGCTCTGAAAGGTCAGACACCTCGGCACCCAGTTTGACGGCAAGGCATTTGCCCGCCTCGGTGCAGCCGGTCTGATTGTCGATCCAGGCGTCCCAATAGCGCATCAACTTGGCGTGCTGGGTTAAACCGGGTTGGTCGAACAGTTGCTGCATGCCGTGTACGTAGTGGTCGAAGTAGGTGTCGAGCAACACCACACCGAAGCCATCCTTGGAGGTGAAGTAGTGATAGAACGACCCCTTGGGCACGTCGGCGGCTTGAAGGATTTCATTCAGGCCCACCGCAGAAAATCCCTTGCGGCCTACAATCACTTGCGCCGTGTCCAGAATGGTCTGTCGTGCATTTTTGGTTTCGCTGTTCATGCTTGATCCCGTCCGATTAGACCAGTCGTCTAGTTCGTTGAGGGAATGTTAGGGGCCACGCCGCACCCTCACAATGTCAGATACGCAAGGATTCCGGACATGACCCGACGCGGGTTGCCGTTTGCCCGGCACGCGCCGACAATCCACCCTCCCGCGCCCCTTGGAGAATGACGATGCACAGCGTTGCGCTGATGGTTTACCCGAACTTTCAATCCCTGAGCCTCAGCCTGGGCTCGGTGTTCGAGTGCGCGAACCTGCTGCGCGGGGAGCCGGCCTATGAGTTTCACCTGGTCTCTGAAAGCGGCGGCGCGGTGATGACCTCCCAGGGTTTTTCGGTGAACACCTCGCCGATTCGGCCCGAGGGCTATGACACGCTGATCGTCAGCGGTTATTTGGAATTCCGCCTGCCGGAGGCCAACCTGCTGGACTTGGTCAAGGCGGCCTCGGCGCAATCACGCCGCGTGGCCTCGTTGTGCATGGGCATCTTTGTGCTGGCCGACGCCGGATTGCTGGAAGGCAAGCGCACCACCACCCACTGGATTCACGCCCCGGCGTTTCGCAAGCGCTACCCGGCTATCCAACTGGAAGAAGACAAACTGTTTGTGGTGGACGGCCAGGTATGGACCGGCGCCGGCATGAGCGCCGGTGTGGACATGGCGCTGGCGATGGTGGAGAACGATTTGGGCAGCGACCTTGCCCGGCGCATTGCACGCAAACTGGTGATCGCCCAGCGCCGGGGCAGCGAGCAGTCGCAATTGTCGGCCCTGCTGGAGCTGGACCCCAAGTCCGACCGCGTGCAACTGGCCCTGGCCTACGCCCGCGAGAACCTCACCCATGACCTGTCCGTCGAAGCCCTGGCCGACGTCGCCCGTTTGAGCCCGCGCCAGTTCAGCCGGGTGTTCCGCGAAGAAACCGGGCAAACCCCGGCCAAGGCCATCGAAGCCCTGCGCGTGGAAGCTGCGCGGGCAATGATGGAAACCAGCCGTCACCCGGTGGAAGTGGTGGCCCGCGAAACCGGCTTCGGTGATCGCGAGCGCATGCGCCAGGCGTTTCTACGGGCGTTCGGGCAGCCGCCCCAGGCGATGCAGCAGGCGTTTAATGCAGCGCCGCACGCGTGATCAAGTAGCTCACCAACTGCGGCTCGTCGTCCAGTTCGAGGGTCTGCACCGGGCGCGGCAGGTTGTCCAGCACCGTGCGCCAGAACGCCTGGGACACTTCATCCTGGTCATAAAAGCGCACCAGCCAATTGGCCTCGCCGCTGCACAGCACCTGGGTGGCAATGGCGCGGCCGATGCCTTTGCGGCGGTAGCGCTTGAGGATGAACAGGTCGGCCAGTTCCAGGGCGTCGATGCCTGATACCTCACTGTCCTCGATCAACAGGAACCCGGCGATATAGCCATCGACCAGCAGCAGGTTGGCGCTCCAGCGCGGGTCTTGCCAGTAGCGGTTCAGGTGCTCGTCATGGATGTAGAAGCGGCCGTCGGCCTCGACATCTTCCTGCTCCCAGTCCGACGACTCATAGGCGTAATACTGGTAGAGGTTGCGGATCAACTCGGCTTCTTCGGGGCCGGTCTGGATCAGTTCCACGGTGGTTTCGGGCATGGGGCTCTCGGTCAAAAAACGCAGGGCGCCATTGTTCACAAAACCTCGGAACAGTCCAATAGCGTCGCGAACCTTTCTAATTGCTGAACCGATTGCAAATAGCCGTCGGCCCTGCCGAAGCGCTGAAACATTTCGAATAAACTTCGCCGATATCTCCCTTTTCTCAAGGACACGTATTTTGACGAACGTCTGTTCCGCCGGCCTGGATGTGGGCTTTGCGTCCCTGGATTACCTGCAGATCTTCATCCTCGGTGTCATCCAGGGCATTACCGAATTGTTGCCGGTGTCGTCCACCGCTCACATGCGCGTGGTGCCCGCCCTGCTCGGCTGGCAGGATCCCGGTTCGGCGTTTTCGGCGGCCATGCAGTTGGCGGCCCTGGCGGCGGTGGTCAGTTATTTCTGGCGCGATGTGCAGCAGGTGACGACAGGCAGCATTGGTGCAGTGCGCCGTGGCGACTACAACGACCGGTGGTTCAAGCTCGCGGTAGCGATTGTGCTGGCGACGATTCCGATCTGTATCGCTGGCCTGGCACTGTCGTCGACCCTCAACAGCTGCAACTCGCCCATGCGTGGTTTGATGGTGATTGGTATTTCCTGCCTGGTGATGGCGGTGTTGCTCGCGGCAGCCGAGCTGCGTGCACGGCACACCCGCGACGTGAGCCAGATGCGCCTGCGCGATGCGCTGATCGTGGGTGTGGCGCAGATTGGCGCGTTGATTCCAGGGGTGTCGCGTTCGGGTTCGACGCTTACCGCCGCGTTGTTCCTCAACTTCAAGCGTGAAGAAGCCGCACGGTTTTCTTTCCTGCTGGGCCTGCCCGCTATCGCCCTCGCCGGCTTGAAAGAACTGTGGGTGTTGCTGCACGCCGATCTGCCAGCCCATGCCTGGCCGCACCTGTTGTTTGGCCTGGTGGTGGCCAGCGTCTCGGCGTTTTTTGCGATCTGGGGCCTGATGAAGTTTCTGGAGCGGTTCTCCACCTGGCCGTTCGTGATCTACCGGGCGTTGTTGGGGGTGTTCCTGATTGTGGCGGTGAGCACCGGGATGTTGGCCGGGTAAGGCCGCGTGCTGTTTTGGGGTGAGCTCACTTCTGTGGTGGCATGGCTTCTGTGGTGAGCGGGCTTGCCCCGCGCTGGGCTGCGAAGCGGCCCCAAAACCTGACACTGGGATTTACCTGAAAAAACGCGGCGTTCTTAATGGGGCTGCTTCGCAGCCCAGCGCGGGGCAAGCCCGCTCACCACAGAAGCCAGGTCACCACAAAAGCCTGCTCACCATAGAGGCCCGCGAACTACAAAAGCCAGGTCACCATACAGAATATGCCCACTCTCGTAAGGCCGCCTTCAGACCAGGGTTTGGCAGTCGTTCCAAACCTGGCGAATCAACCCCTGCATCTTCAACGCCTCAGCCCAGCGATCGCTGATTTCACGCCCATCGGCACCGGTGATCGCATACGGCGGCGGGCCCAGTTCGCAGGTGAACGACAGGCTCTGCCCTGTATCGGGGCGCGCCAACCAGTCTTCGATGCCGTAGCGCCACCAGCCAATAAACCGCTCGACCCAGGCCTGATGCTGGGGGAATACCATTGAGACCTGCACCTGCTCGCTGCTGGCCACGCGGCCATGAAACCCCCAGCTGTGGCGCAGGATCGTGCGGATCTGTTCGTCGTCTTCCACCGCGCCCGGCTCGGGCAACTCGCGCCCCACCACGTAGTGGGACAGGTCGGCCAGCAACTTCAAGTCGGGCATTTGCGCCAGCAGGTCGAGGGTGAACAGCAGGTCGTTGGTCAGGCGATACCGGTGGGTTTCCAGCAGCACCGGAAAATCCACCTGCTCGGCCAGGCGCTGCCAACCTTCGACCAGCCGCGCCGCGTCGGCCTGGGTGCGCGGGCGCACGTCGGCTTGCAGGGTGAGGTGGTGGCAGCCGTAGCGGCTGATTACATCCAGCGCGGCGGCGAGGTCATCCACCGATTGCGGAAACAGCTGGCCTTCGATCTGCAAGCCCCGCGCCGTGGCGGCGGCGTGCAGGCGTGTCACATCAGCGGGTTTCCAGTAATGGTCGGTGATGCCGTCGAAGCCGGCTGCGGCGATTCGATCCAGCTGCGCTTCGAGCGGGCCGGGCTCGGTCTGCATGGCCCACAGGGATTGGAATACCAGGAATTGGCGCATATCAGCTCCGCAGCAAGTGTTTGAGGGACAGCTCGGGGTCTGCCAGGCTGGACGGGTTGAGCACCGCGCGCGCCGTGATCAGGCGTTCGCACAGCTTGATGTCCTTGGCCACGCTGTTGCCGGGCGCCCAGCCGCAGGCGCCTTGCAAATGCCCGTCGGCATTGAGGTAGAACAGCAGCAGGCCGCCGGCCGGCAAGGCACGACTGATCAGGTGCGGGGTCATCGCGCCCACTGTCTGTAAGCCCCAGTCGTATTGATCAGACCAGAAACCGGGAATCGCTTCGAAAGGCACTTCACGCCCCAGCATATTCAGCGCCGCATGCCGCCCCTGGGCCTCGGCGTTGCGCCAGGTTTCCTGGCGTTGGTACAGGCCATCGAGGCGAAACTCACAGACATCGCCGGCCGCATAGATGTCCGGTGCGCTGGTGCGCAGGTGTGCATCGACGCGGATGCCCTGCCCTACCTCCAGCCCCGCATTGGCGGCCAGTTCCAGATTGGGTTGCATGCCGATGCCGACCACCACCAGATCGCAGGGCAGCAACTGCCCGTCGACCAGTTGCACGGCGGCGTCATGGATGGATTCCAGCGCCACGTTCAAGCGCACATCCACGCCTTGCTGGCGGTGCAGATCCAGCAGCGCCTGGCTGATTACCGGCGGCAGCACCCGCCCCGCCAGGCGCGGCCCGGCTTCCAGCACCGTGACCTCACACCCCAGGCCCCGGGCAGTGGCGGCCACTTCCAGGCCGATGAACCCGCCGCCGACAATCACCAGCCGTGTACCCGGACGCAAGGCACTGCGCAGGGCCAGGGCCTCGTCGTGGGTGCGCAGGTAAAGCACATTGGCCTGCGCCTGGGGCAAACGTCGCGCTCGCCCGCCGGTGGCCAGCAGCAAACCGGCATAGGCCAGCCATTGGCCGTCGGCGAGTTGCAGGCGATGGTGCTGCGGCTCCAACTGCGTCACCGGGTTGGCGGCGATATGCTCGATGCCCAGTTCGGCCAGGCGCGAGCTGTCGCACAGGCTGCACGCCGCCAGGTCCGCCGTGCCCTGCAAGAGGCCTTTGGACAGCGGCGGTCGCTCGTAGGGCAGGTGCGGCTCATCGCCAATCAGCACCAGGCGCCCGGTATAACCTTCTTCGCGCAGGGTCAGCGCCGCACGGCCACCGGCATGGCCGGCGCCGACGATGATCAGGGGTGCGTTCATCATCACACCGTGATAGCGAGCAGTACCCGCCCCGCTTCGACCCGCACCGGGTAGGTCTTGAGGTTGACGCACACCGGCGCGCCCATGGCCTTGCCGGTGCGGTAATCAAACCGCCCGTTGTGCTTGGGGCACTCGATGACGTGGTCCATCACCAGGCCATCGGCGAGGTGGATTTTCTCGTGGGTGCACAGGCCGGCGGTGGCGAAAAACTCATTATCGGCCGAGCGATACACCGCATAGGTGTGGGGCCCGTGGTCGAAGCGCAGCACGTCTTCTTCGTCTATCTCGCCCACGGCGCAGACGTCGATCCATTGATCGTTCATGGCGGTTTCTCTTGTTATAGATGGGGTTCAGCTGACTGCGGCTTCGGCACTCATCGGGGCATTGGCAGCCGGCTCCGCGCTCGGGCGAATCGGCCGCTGGATGAAATACGTCGGATCGCTGCGCTGCTTCCAGACGGTCGGCAGGATTTCCCGGTAAGCCTCGAAAATATTCGCATACGGCGGCGGGCAGTCGTTGCGGATCTCTTCGTGCAACTGCGCGAGGGCGTGGTACGGCACCATCGGGTACATGTGGTGTTCGAGGTGGTAGTTCATGTCCATGTAGATAAAGCGCAGCACGCGGTTCATGTAGATGGTGCGGCAGTTGCTGCGGTGGTCGAGCACGTCTTCGGCCAGGCCCACATGCTGGGTAAGGCCGAACAGGTAGCCGAGCCAGGCGCCGTAGATGCTCGGCAACCCCACCAGCATCAGCGGCAACCAGCTGTGCAGGTACAGCGCAGTGCCGATGACCAGCGCATAAATGCCAACCCAGATCCGCGCGGCGCGGAACACCTTGGGCCACTCGGATTCGGGGATAAAGTCCGCTTCCTGGGCACTCATCTGGCCCACCGCATGACGCGCCACGCCGCTGAAGGTTTTCCACGCCAAAGGCAGGTTGAACAGGCTCAGGAACATCATCAAGAAGCTCGGCGGACGCGGTTCGACGATTTCCGGGTCGCGGCCAACCACGATGGTATCGGTGTGGTGCCGGGCATGGCTCCAGCGCCAGACATGGGGCTCGAAGATGCACATGAAGCTGGCGACCTGGTACAGCACGTCGTTCATCCAACGGGTCTTGAACGCGGTGCCGTGGCCGGTTTCGTGCCAGCGCGGGTTGGACGCCGTGCCGTAGAGCACGCCATAGGCGAGGAAGAACGGCACGCAGGCCCAGGAGCCCCAGAACCAGTAGCCGCCGAAACCGGTGGCGAACAGCGCGCTCACCCAGATGGCGGTGTCGCGCAAGGCCGGGGCGTCGCGGCGCTGCATCAGTTCTTTCATGCGTTTACGGGAAATCGGCGATTGGTACCAACTGGCCGAGACCAGGCCTTTTTCCGCCGCGCGGGCGGCTTCCGGGCCGGTCAGGCTGTAGTCGCGCCGGGCGGTGTGAGCGGTGTGTTCAGGCATTGTTATTGTTCTCCGCAAGCGGGTGGTTTCTGGTGCTTTGCGAAACCAACGATAGAGTGCGGCTAAATCACCCTCAAGGCCTTGAATCCATTCCCTATCAAGCTATCATCCAGGCCCAGCGGGGCTTGATAGTTTTCTATCAAGACGTTCAAGAGGGCTGTCATGAACAACAATAAACGCCCAACCATTGCCACCGTCGCCGCCCACGCGGGCCTGAGTGTGGCCACTGTTGATCGGGTGCTGAATGCGCGTGCTCCGGTAAATCCGGAAACGGCCGAGCAAGTATTCCAGGCCGCCGAAGCCGTGGGCTATTTTGCGGCGCGGCTGATCGGCCAGCGCATCCGCGAACGCCGGCCCACCTATCGCTTCGGCATTCTGCTGCTGGGCACCGCCCAGGCGTTCTATGCGCACCTGGCGCAGTCGATCAGCGACGCCGCGCAGCATCACGCCACGGCCAACCTGACCTGTCAGTTCGAATACATCAACGACCGCACGCCCAGCGCCATCGTCGCGCAGATCGAGCAACTGGCCGTGCAGTGTGATGCCCTAGCGGTGGTCAGCTTTGCCCACCCGCTGATCAATGCCTGCCTGGCGCAGATCCGCGAGGCCGGCGTGCCGGTGGTCGCCCTGCTCTCGGATATCCATGAACAGGCCCTGGAACCGTATGTCGGCCAGGACAACCATGTGGTCGGGCGCACCATGGGCTGGCTGCTCGCCCGCACCTGTGGCGCGCGCAAAGGCAGCGTCGGGATTCTATTGGGCGGCCACCGGTTCCTGGGGCATCAGACACGGGTCGAAGGCCTGCACAGCTATTTGGCCGAACACGCGCCGGGGCTCAAGCCGCTGGAGCCGCTGATCAACCTGGACAACTGCGACATCACCGAAGAAGCCACCCTCGACCTGCTCACCCGCCACAGCGACCTGCGCGGCCTGTGCGTGGTGGGCGGCGGCGGTGACGGCATCATCAGCGCCCTGGCGCAGCTGCCCAAGCGCCCGGCGCTGTGTTGCATCCTGCAGGAGTCCACCGAGCTGTCTCGCCAGGCGTTGAGCCAGGGCTTGATTGATGTGGTGATGGACTCACAGCCACGGCAGACGGCGGTGGCGCTGGTGGGGCTGTTGGTGGAGTTGCAGAGTGCCGAAGGGTTTGATGCGATGCGGCATCGGGTGCATATCGCGCCGCAGATTGTGACGTCCGAAAATATGTGTGACTGAAGCGCGGTCATGCGCTGTTGTGGTGACCTGGTTTCTGTGGTGAGGGGCTTCTGTGGCCATATTTTGAATTTACGCGCCGCGAAAATCCCCGGCATTCAGCCCGAATCGGCTCATTTTGTTGTACAGCCCACCCCGCGATACGTTCAGTTGTTGGGCGGCCAGGCGGATGTTGCCGCGGGTGCTTTTGAGCGCGGCGATGATGGCGTGCATTTCGTGGCTGCTCAGGTCTTGGGCGGGCTGGGGCTCGGAATGGCGCAGCGTGGCTCGCGGCCTGGTTTCCAGGGGTAAGTCGGCCGATTGGATGAGTTCGCCCGTCGCCAGGTTGGTCGCCCGTTCGATGGCGTTTTCCAGCTCCCGCACATTGCCCGGCCAGCCGTGGGCCGAGAGCAAGGCCAAGGCCTCCGGCGAAAAACCCTGCACCGATTTTCGCAACGAGCGCGCGCAACGCGTGAGGAAGTGCCGCGCCAGCAGCGGGATGTCTTCACGGCGCATGCGCAACGGCGGCACGGTCAGGTTCAGCACGTTGAGGCGGTAGTAGAGGTCTTCGCGGAACGCGCCTTCGGCCACGGCCTGGCTGAGGTTGCGGTGGGTGGCGGCGATGATGCGTACGTCCACCTGGCGTGCGCTTTTTGCGCCGACCCGCGCAATTTCACCCTCCTGCAACACCCGCAGCAGGCTGACCTGGGCGTCGAAGGACATGTCACCGATCTCGTCCAGGAAAATGGTGCCGCCATCCGCCAGTTCGAACTTGCCCGCCGAGCCGCCCCGCGCCGAGCCGGTGAACGCGCCTTCGACATGGCCGAACAGTTCACTCTGCACCAGGTCCCGTGGAATCGCGCCGCAGTTGACCGCCACGAACGGGCCGTTGCAGCGCTCGCTGGCGTTATGGATCGCCTGGGCAAACAACTCCTTGCCGGTGCCGCTTTCACCCAGGATCAGGGTGGTGGCGTCACTGCGACTGGCGATGCGCGCCAGGTGCAGCGCGTCCTGGATCGCCCGCGAGGTGCCCTGCAGGGTCTCGAAGGTATACCGCGCCTGGGTGCCGACAAGGCGCCGGGTGATTTCGCGGATGCGCCGGTTCTCGCGCAGCGACACGATCACCCCACCCTGTTCCAGCGGGCACACTGAGACCAGGCAGGCGAGTTGGCTGCGGTCGTGCAGGTGGAAGGTGCAATCGAGGTCACGCACCGGCTCACCCAGAGCGTCGCTCAATTCGCTGCGGCCCAGGCGCTGGAAGGGGCTGCCCACCAACTCCGGCCCGACCTGGAACAGCTGCCGGGCATAGCGGTTGAGCGCCTTGATGCAGCCGCGCTCGTCCAGTACCACCAGGCCTTCGTTAAGCACTTCGAGCACGGTTTGCTGTTCTTCAAGCAGCGCTTGCAGGGCCATCTGGCGTGATACGGCTTCGGCGGCAGCTTGCACGGTGCCCAAGGTGTGGAAGTGGAACCAACCGGGCTCGGCGGTGAGGGTGAGCATGGCCAAGGTCTGGCCCTGGGCATTCTTGATTGGCGCGGCGGCACAGTGCATGCGGCGCTGGCGCAGGCCAACGGCGAAATTTTCCTCGGCCAGCACATACACCAGGCGGTCTTCGGCCAGGGCCAAACCGGTGCAGTTGGTGCCTTGTACCGACTCCGACAGGCGGCTGCCCACGGGGGTAATGTCCAGCCCGCAGAAATACAGGGTGGTGCCGTCGGCATCGGTAAGGTTGATATGCCCGCGAGGGTTGTAGGCCAGCAGGCCATGCATGACTTGGGCTGCGGCCGCGATCAGCACGCGGTGGCTGGCCAGGGTGGCAGCCAGGATGTGAGGGTCGACAAAACGGTATTGGCTGTCGGCAGGATCGATACCCGCCTCGACGCTGCGCCGCCATGAATCCCAGATCACCTGGCGCACATCGGCCGGGCGTTCGACCAAATGTTCCTGGCAACCCTGCCACGCTTGCTCCAAGGCATTGATTGGGCCGTCGTTCAGCGCAGCAGGCCCGAGGGCTGTCAGGTAGTCGAGGTCTTGTACGCTGAAGGCCATGCTCATCACGGTTATCCATGTTCATATTTTTGACATGTCAGTATAGACATGTCATCCAAATGAACACATTTTGTTTATTGAATTTCCATAAACCTATAACTATCAGCAACTTACGAATTGGCACAGGCTTTGCTCCTACCCCTTTGCCCATCAGGACCGTCCTGAGGCCAACAATAAGAAGGGGTCACCACATGAGTACACAGAACATCCGCCTGGGCTTGATCGGTGCTGGTCGCATGGGCAGCTTCCACGGCTTGACTGCTGCGCGGCATATCCCCGGCGCCAGCCTGGCCGCCATCGCCGATCCGACCCCAGGTCAAGCCGCTCGCCTGGCAGCAGAGTTGGGCGTGGACAAGGTCTACACCGACCCGCAACAGTTGCTCGACGACCCGGATATCGACGGCGTGCTGATCGCCGCTCCTGCCCGCAGCCATGCCGAACTGGTGATCAGCGCCGCCCGCGCCGGCAAAGGGGTTTTCTGCGAAAAACCCATGGCCATCACCCTCGATGAGGCCGACCGCGCCATCGCTGCCGCCGCCGA
The DNA here is from genome assembly GCF_023701505.1 of Pseudomonas sp. SR18. Lineage (NCBI taxonomy): Bacteria > Pseudomonadati > Pseudomonadota > Gammaproteobacteria > Pseudomonadales > Pseudomonadaceae > Pseudomonas > Pseudomonas sp. SR18. The sequence goes on from NZ_JAMQAU010000019.1 coordinate 102,709, forward strand.
TGCCCGCGTGCCGTTGCAGGTCGGCTTCAACCGGCGCTTCGCCAAGAGCTTTCGCACCGCGCACCTTGACGTGCTGGCCGGCCGTATCGGCACCCCACAGCTGCTGCGCTCGCTGACCCGCGACCCGGCGCTGAACAACCCGGCCAACTCGCCGCAATGGGTGATCTTCCTCGAAACCCTGATTCACGACTTCGACACCCTGCGCTACCTCAACCCCGGTGCCGAAGCCGTAGAAGTCCACGTAATGGCCGACGCGCTGATCGCCCCGCAATTCAAAAGCAAAGGCTTCCTCGACACCGCCGTGGTCGCGATCCGCTTCGATAACGGTGCGATTGCCACCGCCGAGGCCAACTTCCAGGCCGTGTATGGCTACGATGTGCGCGGCGAAGTTTTCGGCAGCGCCGGCATGCTGACCATGGGTGGCGTACAGGAATCCGACCTGACGCGCTACCTGGCCCAAGGTATCCAGGCCGACACCCAGCGCCTGGACACCGACCTGCTGCGCGACGCCTACGTCGCCGAGCTCAACCACTTTGTCGACTGCCTGCGCACCGGCGCCAAGCCCCTGGCCAGCGGCGAAGACGCGCGGGCGGCCCTGGCGATTGCCCGCGCCTGCATCACCTCATTCGAACAGGGCAAGGCGGTGGCCGTATGATCCCGTTCAAACTGGCGATCAGTGCCGAGATGGTGTTCCTCGACCTGCCCTTCGTCGAGCGCGTCAAACGCATTCACGCCCTGGGCTTCAGCGCCGAAATCTGGGATTGGACCCACAAGGACATCGACGCGCTGGTCGCCACGGGCGCCGATTTCACCTCGATGACCGGCTACATCAGCGGCACCCTCACCGATCCCGATGGCATCCGCCAATTGCTCGACAGCGCCCGGGAATCTTTAGGCATCGCCGAACGCCTGAATTGCCCCAGCCTCAACCTGCACGGCACTGGCCTGGGTGAAGGCGGCCTGCCGGTGCAGCCCGTGAGCCAGACCACCGGGCGCATGTGGCTGAGCGCCTGCAAAACCTTGGAAAAAATCGCCCGCCTGGGTGAAGACGCGGGTCGTGTGTTCCTGCTGGAAAACCTCAACACCGAAGTCGATCACCCCGGCGTTCCGTTCGCCCGCGCCGAGGACACATTGGCGCTGATCGAAGCCGTGGGCAGCCCCCACGTGAAGATGAACCTGGACCTGTACCATGCACAGATCGGCGAAGGAAACCTGATCGAACTGATCCAGCGCGCAGGCCCCGCCATCGGTGAGATCCAGGTGGCCGACGTGCCCGGACGCAAAGAGCCCGGCACCGGCGAAATCCACTACCCGGCCATTGCCAGGGCCTTGCATGGCATCGGCTACAGCGGCGTGGTTGGCCTGGAAGGCTGGGCCAGCGGCGACAGCGAGCTGGCCCTGGAGCGTTTCCGTCAAGCGTTCACCCTATAACAATAAAAGGAACACTCTCATGCATCGCTATTCATTGATCGTTGCCACGCTGCTACTGCTGTTCAGCCCATGGTCCTTCGCCGATTACCGAATCGGCGTGAGCATTGCCAGGGTCGACGATAACTTCATGACCTACGTGCGCAACGGCCTGGACAGCGCCGCCAAGCAGCACGGCGTGCAGATCCAGTTCGAAGACGCCCAGGGCGACGTGGTGCGCCAGCTCAACCAGGTCGAAGGCTTCCTTAACCAGAAGGTCGACGCGGTGATCGTACTGCCGGTGGACACCTCCGCCACCGCCAACATGACCCGCGCCGCCGTGGCCGCCAAGACGCCGTTGGTGTACGTCAACCGCCACCCGGATGAACGCACCCTGCCCAAGGGCGTGGTTACGGTCGCCTCCAACGACATTGAGGCCGGGCAATTGCAGATGCGCTTCCTGGCGGAAAAACTCGGTGGCAAGGGCAATGTGGCGATCATCATGGGCGATCTTGCGCAGAATGCCACCCACGACCGCACCGAGGGCGCCAAGCAGGTGCTCAAGGACTTTCCGGGGATCAAGGTGGTGGAGCAACAAAGCGCGGAATGGCAACGTAGCAAAGGCATGGACCTGACCAGCAACTGGTTGCTGGCGGGCACCCAGTTCGATGCCATCGTCGCCAACAACGATGAAATGGCGATTGGCGCGGCCATGGCGTTGCAGCAATCGGGCAAGGCCAAGGGCGAAGTGGCGATTGTCGGTATCGACGGTTTGCCGGACGGTCTGGCGGCGGTCAAGCGCGGGATGCTGGCGGCGTCGGTGTTCCAGGACCCCAAGGCCCAGGCGACCAAGGCGGTGGAGTCGGCCATCAAGATGATCAAGGGCGAGCCGATCGAGTCGGAGGTGTGGGTGCCGTTTGAACTGATCAAGCCTGAGCAGGTGGCGGTGTTCGAACAGCGCTATAAATAAATCAAAGACAAGGAGATCCAAATGTGGGAGGGGCTTGCCCCCTCCCACACTGGGACCTCAATCAGTCGAGGTCGCTTGCGTCATGGCGTTCGGGCAACTGTTCCTCGCCCGACACCCGGTTCACCCGCCGCCCCCGCTGCACCGCCGGCCGCGCATCAATCGCGTCCGCCCAGCGCTGCACATGCGTGTATTCGTGTACCGACAGAAATTGCGCCGCGCCATACAAACGGCCTTTGACCAACCCGCCATACCAGGGCCAGATCGCGATGTCGGCAATGGTGTATTCGTCTCCGGCAATGTACTCGCTGACCGCCAGGCGTTTATCCAGCACGTCCAACTGACGCTTGGCCTCCATGGCGAAGCGGTTGATCGGGTATTCCATCTTGCTCGGCGCATACGCATAGAAATGCCCGAAGCCACCGCCCAGGTAAGGCGCGCTGCCCATCTGCCAGAACAACCACGACAAACACTCCGCTCGGGCCGCCGGTTCGGTGGGGAAGAACGCGCCGAATTTCTCGGCCAGGTACTGCAGGATCGCGCCAGACTCGAATACACGAATCGGCGTGGCGCCGCTGTGGTCCATCAAGGCCGGGATCTTGGAGTTCGGGTTGACCCCGACAAAGCCGCTGCCGAACTGGTCGCCGTCGCCGATCTTGATCAGCCAGGCGTCGTATTCCGCACCGCTGTGCCCCAGGGCCAGCAGCTCTTCGAGCAGGATTGTGACCTTCTGCCCATTGGGCGTGGCCAGGGAATACAGCTGCAACGGGTGCTTGCCGATGGGCAATTGTTTGTCGTGGGTAGCACCGGCGATGGGCCGGTTGATGCTGGCGAAGGTGCCGCCGCTTTCGGTGTCCCAGGTCCAGACTTTCGGGGGTACATACTCGGTCATGCTTACGACTCCAGAAGCGTTTGCGATCAACGAAGCGTTTCAGACTAAACCAAAGACGGGTGGTGCGTCACACTCCCCGCCGCAGCGTGCCGGGGCACCTGCACTCGCAGGGCGATCAACAATGCCGCCAACAGCATCAAGCAACCCGCGCCTATAAACACCCCATCGATGCCGGTGGCACTGAACATCGCGCCACCGCCCGCCGCACCCGCCGCGATTGCCGATTGCACCGAAGCGACCACCATGCCACCGGCACTTTCGGCCTGATCCGGCACCGCACGGGCCACCCAGTTGGACCACGCCACCGGCACACCGCCGAAGGCCATGCCCCACAGTGCCAGGAGCAATGCCTGACCCGGCAGTGACGCGGGCAGCATCACCAGGGCCAACGCAGCGACGCCCACCAGGACCGGCATCAACACCAGGGTTCCCCGGGGGTTGCGCACCAGCAACCATCCGGCCAACAGTGTGCCGACAAAATTCGCCGCGCCAAACCCCAGCAGCATCAACGCCAGCCCTTGGGTGCCGACCCCGGTGGTGCTTTCCAGAAACGGGCGAATGTAGGTAAACAGCGCGAAGTGCCCGGTGTGCACCAACACGCAGCCGAACATACCGATGGCAATGCCGGGGCGCAGCAGTACATCCAGCACGATGCGCAGGCGTGCGGTGCCGCTGGGTGCCAGGCGCGGCAGGGTGAACAGCTGGAACACCAGGGTCACCACGCCGACGGCGGCCGCAGCCACAAATGCACTGCGCCAGCCGTACAGGTCACCCAGGTAGCTGCCCAACGGCACCGCGACGACGGTACCCACCGCAATGCCGCTGAAGATGATCGACAGCGCACGGGGCAGCAACGCCGCCGGTACCAGGCGCATCGCCACGGCCGCCGCCATGCTCCAGAAACCGCCGAGAGCAATGCCCAGCAGGATGCGCATCAACAACAGCACCAGGAGGCTGGACGAGAACGCCACCAGCAGGTTGGAGGCAATCATCAGCGTGGAGAACCCCAACAGCACCAGGCGCCGGTCGATGCCGCGCGTCAGGCCAGGCACCAGCAAACCGGCGAACAACGCCACCACCGCCGTGACCGTGACCGCCTGCCCGGCCGACGCTTGCGACACACCCAGGTCCAAGGCCATCGGCGTCAGCAGGCTGGCCGGCAGGTACTCCGCCGTGAGCAGGCCGAACACGCCCATCGCCAGGGAAAACACCGCCATCCACGCGGGTGTGGTCGGTTCGACCCGTTCATCAACAGGGGCATGGGACACACAATCATTCATCACAAGACATCCTCAGGCATTAACGTGACGGCCAGTCTAGGTTCCGCCTTCAGGATGATCTATGATTCAAACCCTTAAGTTCTTGACCGAAACCCCGAATATGCCAGCCGACAATGCGTTCACCCTGTCCTCCGAGCTGATCAACGAACTGCTGCGCAGCATGCGCCTGCGCGGCGTGCAGTACCGGCGCATCCAGGCCGGGCCGGTGTTCGGCATCAGCTTTGCGGCCAAGCCGGGCCATGCGTATTTCCATTTTCTGGCCGCCGGCTGCGCTACCCTGCGCCTGCACGACGGCAGCCTCTTTGAGTTGTCGGCCGGCAATGCGGTGTTTATCGCCCACGGTGGCGCCCACGCGCTGTTATCCAAACCGGATGACCCCGTGCAGGACATCGCCAGCTTCGACGCCGCACCGCTGGGCGATACCGTGTGCGCGGTGAATGCCTCGCCCCACGCTGCCTCCAGCACCCTGCTGTTCAGTGCCTGCATGGAGTTCGAACTCGACAGCATCCAGGGCCTCGGCAACTTGATGCCGGCCTTGATGCTGATCGATGCCGCAGGCCAGCGTTACCCTGGCCTGATGCCGATCCTGGCGGTGATGGAACGCGAAGTCTCCAGCGCCCGCGTCGGTTACGCCGGCATCCTTGCGCGCCTGGCCGATGTGGTGGCGGCGATGATCGTGCGGGGCTGGGTCGAGTGCGCCTGCGCCAATGCGTCGGGTCTCGCGGCCGCCTTGCGCGACACCCGCCTGGCCGGTGCCCTGCTCGCCCTGCACCAGCAGCCGGGGCGCGACTGGAGCGTGGCCGAACTGGCGGCGCACTGTCATACCTCGCGCTCGGTGTTCGCGGATCGTTTCCAGGCGACCCTGGGGGTTCCGCCGTTGCGTTACGTGACCGAACTGCGCATGCGCCTCGCCAGCCAGTGGCTGACCCTGGAGCGACTGCCCATCGAAGAAGTGGCGCACCGCCTCGGCTATACCTCCCAGGCGGCCTTCAGTCGCGCCTACAAACGCATTACCGGGCAACCGCCGGGCGCCAGCCGCCAGGGTTTCAGGAGCGCGGTATGAGCGCCGGGCTTGAAGACATCCTCGTTGCGCCGGGCGGCCGAGTGCCCTTAATCTCTTGAGCTCGTCACCCTGATAGCAATGGAGGCTTCATGAAACTGGTCGGCATGCTGGATTCGCCTTACGTAAGGCGCGTAGCCATTTCCCTGGAGTTGTATGGGCTTGAGTTTGTGCACGAGCCATTGTCGGTGTTCAGCACCTACGCGGAATTTGCCGAGATCAACCCGGTGGTCAAGGCCCCGACCCTGGTGCTGGACGATGGCACGGTGTTGATGGATTCGAGCCTGATCCTAGAGTACCTCGAAGCCCTGGCCCCGGCGGACAGCAAACTGCTGCCCCAGCAACCGGTGGCACTTGCCAAGGACTTGCACGTTCTAGGGCTGGCGCTGGCAGCCTGTGAGAAGAGCGTGCAGATCGTCTATGAGCACAACCTGCGCCCGGCGGAGAAACAGCACGCGCCGTGGCTTGAGCGCGTAACCGGCCAGTTGCTCGCGGCCTATGGTTTGCTGGACAAGCAGCTGGGTGACAGCCAAGTGCTGACCCAGGCGTCGATTACGGCGGCAGTCGCGTGGTCGTTCAGCCAGTTCACCGTGGCGTCGGTGGTCAAGGCCGATGCGTTCCCGAACCTGCGACGGCATGCCGAGCGTCTGGAGCAGCATCCGGCGTTCAAGCGTTACCCCATCGCCTAAGCACCGCAGTTCAAATGTGGGAAGGGGCAAGCCTCCTCCCACACTGGCCTGGGTTGCATGAAGGATTGAGTCAGGCTCAGACCCAACCGCCATCCACAATAAAGTTTTGTGCCGAGCACATCGCCGAGGCATCCGAGGCGAGGAACAACGCCATGTTGGCGATGTGTTCCGGCATCACGCTGCCGGGCAGGCACTGGCTGCGGGCGATCAGTTCCTTGGCCGCGTCGTCCACCCACATCGCCAATTGCTTCTCGGTCATGACCCAGCCCGGCACCAGCGTGTTGACGCGAATGCGGTGAGGCCCCAGCTCGCGCGCCAAGCCTCGGGTCATGCCGTGGGCGGCCGCCTTGCTGGCGGCGTATACCGGGTAGCCGGCGGAGGCCATCATCCAGCCGACCGAACCCAGGTTGATGATCGCGCCGCCACCGGCCGCTTTCATCATCGGCACCACCGCCTTGGCCGCAAAGAAGGCGTGCTTGAGGTTGACCGAGATCAGCTTGTCGAAGGTGTCCGAGTCCACTTCTTCCAGGGTGTGGCGCACGTCATTGGCGGCGTTGTTCACCAGCACGGTGATCGGCCCCAATGAATGCTCGAAACGCTCGATGGCGGCCTTGTAGGCAATCTCATCGGTGATGTCGCAGCACACGAACTCCACGGTATGCCCCGCTGAACTCAGCAACGCCGCCAGGCGTTCGCCCTGGCTTTGTGCACGGTCCACAAAGCCGACCTTGGCACCCTGCGCGGCAAAGGCCCGCACCATGAACTCGCCGATGCCCGAGGCACCGCCAGACACCAGCACGGTTTTGCCTTCAAGGTCGGGATAAACAGCCTGTGCAGTACTCATATAACGGTTGCCTCGATCAATTAGTCTTATTTTATTTTACGAAATCGGCGTTAAAGGCTATAAATTCGCTGTCACACCGACAAAATATCGCTATTAGTAGAACTATTCCACTCAAAACAACAAAAGGAAGTTCGACCATGAAGCACCCTCGATACCTGCTCTCGGGCCTCGCCATGTCCCTGCTGGTTGCCAGTGGCGGCGCCCAGGCGGCAGGGCTGTCCAGCGAGCACAAAGCCTTCGGCAAGACCAACGACGGTACACCCGTCGAACAGTACATCCTGCGCAACAGCCATGGCATGCAAGCCACGGTCATCACCTACGGCGGCGTGTTGCAGTCGCTCAAAGTGCCGGATAAAAACGGCAAGGTCGACGACGTGGTGCTCGGCTTCGACGACGTGCAGGGCTACCAGGCCGGCACGGCGTTTTTTGGCGCGACCATTGGGCGCTTCGGCAACCGCCTGGCGGGCGGCGCCTTTGAACTCGACGGCAAGCGCTACCAGGTACCGCTCAACGATGGCCCCAACTCGCTGCACGGCGGCGCCCAGGGTTTTGACAAGCAGGTGTGGAAGGCCGAGTCGGTCAAGGACAAGGGCTCGGTCGGCGTGAAGCTGAGCTACCTGTCCAAGGACGGTGAAATGGGTTTCCCCGGCAACCTGAAGACCGAAGTCACCTACCGCCTCAACGACAACAACGAACTGCACATCGACTACACCGCCACCACTGACAAACCCACGGTGCTCAACCTGACCAACCACAGCTACTTCAACCTGGCCGGCGCGGGCAACGGCGACATCCTCAAGCAAGTCGCTACCTTGCATGCCAGCCATTACACCCCGGTGAATGCCACGTTGATCCCGACAGGCGAGCTGGCACCGGTCAAAGGCACCCCGATGGACTTCCTGAAACCGACGCCGATCGGCCAGCACATCAAGGCCGATCATCCGCAGCTCAAGTTTGCCGAGCCCAAGCAAGGCGGGTTTGACTTCAACTGGGCGCTCGATACCCAGGGCGACGTCAAAAAGCTTGCCGCCGAGGTGCATGACCCTGAGTCGGGCCGGCGTTTGCAGCTGTACACCAGCGAGCCTGGGGTGCAGTTCTATACCAGCAACTTCCTGGATGGCTCGGTAAAGGGTAAAGGCGGCAAGACTTACCTGCACTGGAGCGGGTTTACCTTGGAGACGCAGCATTATCCGGATGCGCCTAACCAGCCGACGTTTGCTTCAACTCGCCTGAATCCAGGGCAAACCTATACCCAAAACACCGTGTTCAAATTCTCCGCCGATTAAAACTGTGGGAGGGGGCTTGCCCCCGATAGCGGTGGGTCAGTTGATAAATCTGTGACTGACCCACCGCTATCGGGGGCAAGCCC